>JAHZFC010000030.1 GCA_019421525.1 Clostridiales bacterium | reverse complement strand
GCCACTCGGTGCCGTAGATGGTGTTGTTGGCGCAGTAGTAGAAATAGCTGGCCTCCGGGTCCAGCTTCAGCTGGTCCTGGGTGGGGATGTAGGTGTGGTTCTTGTCCTCGCTGGAGGCGGCCAGGCTGATCTGGCCGTACTTCTTGGCCTCCTTATAGGCGATGTTGGAAAAGTTGCCGGTGACGGCGTAGTCCGCCTTGCCCGTCTTGCCGATGAGGTTCAGGGGCACCATGGAGAACTGGGTGGAGGCGCCCCCCTGGAGGAAGAGCACCTTGTAGTTGTCCGGCACGTGGAACAGCCGGATGAAGTTGGCCTTGGTGTCCTGGAAGATCTTGTCAAAGACCTTAGATCGGTGACTCATCTCCATGACGGACATGCCGGACCCCTGATAGTTGGTGATCTCAGACCCGGCCCGGGTGAGCACTTCCAGCGGCAGCATGGAAGGGCCCGCGGAAAAGTTGTAGACGCGTTCATTACCCATGAGTCGTGCTCCTCTCTAACATCTTTGTTTTGTCGTTAATTTTTTAACGCTTTAGCGCGTTATGATTATTATACGGAACCAGCCCGTTCCCTGTCAATGACGATACCTCCAAAAATCCCGCGTGAGCCCATCCTTCTTTGTGGATTTTCCACCTGACAGGGACTAGTGTCTTTTTCTGCCGAACAGCTTTTCCGCCCAAAGACCGTCCCTGTCCCTCCGCCGGGCATAGAAATTTTCTCTCTGACCCCCGATCCCCTTGTAAGCAGGCCCTTTACTGTGCTAAAATAGAGATACTACGGCGCGCCCGCGCCACCTAGGGAGGAGAAGTACCTATGTATTTACGACAAGTGCGAGATATCCTCTCCGCCACGGTCCTGAGCGGGGAAGAGTCCATGGAGCTGGAGGTCCACTCCGCCTGCGGCAGTGACTTCATGAGCGATGTGCTGGCCTACGTCAAGGACCAGGCCCTGCTGCTCACCGGCCTGGTCAACCCCCAGGTGGTGCGCACCGCCGACATGATGGATATGAAGTGCATCGTCTTTGTCCGGGGCAAGGTGCCCGACCAGAGCATCCTGGCCCTGGCCCAGGACCGGGGCATCGTGGTCATGACCACCCAGTTGCGGATGTACACCGCCTGCGGCCTGCTGTTCACCCACGGCCTGGTGGGGGAGTGAGCCCATGGACAACATCCGTCTGACGTATGAGGTGGAGGGGGGCGACCTGACCCAGGCCGGGGAGGCCTCCGCCCAGGTCAAGCAGACCCTGCGCAAGCTGGGCTTCGACCCGGACACCATCCGCCGGGTGTCTGTGTGTATGTATGAAGGGGAGATCAACATGGTCATCCACGCCGACGGCGGCACCGCCACGGTGGACATCGGCCTGGAGGATATCACTATCACCCTGGCCGACCAGGGTCCCGGCATCCCCGACATCGAGCAGGCCATGCAGGCCGGCTACACCACCGCCGGGGAGGTGGCCCGAGACCTGGGCTTCGGCGCGGGCATGGGCCTGCCCAACATGAAGAAATACAGCGATGAGATGGACATCCAGTCCACTGTGGGGGTGGGCACCACTGTCACCATGGTGGTCAAGATCCCCCAATGACGCTCCTTATTGCGTGAAGGAGGTGTTTTTCCGTGCGCCATTCCGTGGTCCTGGATCTGAAGAAATGCCGCGGCTGTACCACCTGCATCAAAAACTGTCCCACCGAGGCCATCCGGGTGCGCAGCGGCAAGGCGACCATCCTGCCCAACCGCTGCATCGACTGCGGCACCTGCATCCGGGTCTGTCCCCACAAGGCGGTCAAGTCGGTGTGTGACGACTTTTCCGCCCTCAAGAACTACCGATACACCATCGCCATCCCCGACCCCGCCCTCTACGGACAGTTCCAGAACCTGGACGATGTGGACATCGTCCTCAACGGCCTGCTGGAGCTGGGCTTTGACCAGGTATACGAGGCGGCGGCGGCCTGTGAGATGCTCTCCGGCTTTGCCCGGGAGCGGATCTTGAAGGAGCCCGACCGGCCCATGCCCGAGATCTCCCCCGCCTGCCCCGCGGTGGTCCGGCTGATCTCCATCCGCTTCCCCAAGCTCATCAACCACATCGCCCCTGTCATCACCCCCTCGGAGTTTGCCGCCATCACCGTCCGCCAGCAGGCGGTGCGCGACACCGGCCTTTCTCCGAAGGAGATCGGCGTGTTCTCCATCGTCCCCTGCTCCTCCCTGGTCACCGCCGCCCACTCCCCGGTGGGGCTGCCCCACCCGGTGCTGGACGGGGCCTTCGCCATCCGGGACGTGTACCTGGCCCTGCTGGGCCCCATGAAGAGGCTGGACAAGGATCACCTCAAGCCTCTGTCCGCCTCCGGCATCCTGGGGGTGGGCTGGGCCTATGTGGGGGGCGAGTCCGCCGGACGGCTGCGGGAGCGGTATGTGGCGGTGGACGGCATCGACAATGTCATCCGGATGCTGGAGGACATCGAGGACGGCCGCCTGCCCGAGGCCGACTTTGTGGAGCTGCGGGCCTGCACCCAGGGGTGCGTGGGGGGCTGCCTCAATGTGGAGAACCCCTTCGGCGCCCGGATGCGGCTGAAAAAGCTCATGCGGGACCTGCCCGTGTCCCGCACCCGGTTCGTCCCCGGCGGCCCGGAGCAGGACATCCTCCAGTACACCCAGAAGCCGGAGTACCTGCCCTCCCTCCAGCTGGACCCTGACCGGGGGCGCGCCATGGAGAAGATGCTGCGCATCCAGGAGCTGGAAAAGCAGCTGCCCGGCCTGCGCTGCGGCTCCTGCGGGGCCCCCTCCTGCCATGCCTTTGCCGAGGACGTGGTGATGGGCCGGGCCAGCGTGGACGACTGCATCTTCAAGATGCGGGAGCGGATGCAGCACATGGCGGGCAACACCGCCGCCGACGAGTACCTGCCCGCCCCCTTCCGCCGCCGGAAGGAGCCTCTGCAGGACGAGGGCTTCCCCGCCCCGGATGACAACAAGGCCATCGCAACAAAGAAAACGAACGGAACGGAGGCAGATCCATGACGGTACAGCAGCTGACCGAGCAGCTCTCCCTGACGGTCTTTCACCTGGACGACCCGGACCGGGCGGTCACCGGGGGGTACTGCGGCGACCTCCTGAGCTGGGTCATGGGCCGGGCTCCCACCGACGGGGCCTGGCTGACCATCATGAGCAATGTGAACGTGGCCGCCGTGGCCGCCCTCACCGACGTATCCTGCGTCATCCTCACCGAGTCGGTGGAGCCCGACCCTCCCCTTTTGCAGAAGGCACAGATGCAGGGCATCAACCTGCTGGGCACGGCCATGTCCACCTACGACTGCGCCGTGGCCCTGGCGGGGGCGCTGGCCCCCTAGCAGGGGACCTGCCGGGCCGCCTCCCCTCGTCTCCCCCCCTGGCGGGGGAGCTGTCCGCCGGCAGGGGGACTGAGGGGTGCAAGGGCTGACGCCCTTGCACCCTGCCTCCCCCTTGACGGGGGAGGTGACCGTAAAGCGGTCGGAGGGGGTGAAAACGGTCGATAAACAAGGGCTGGTGCCCTTGGGGAGCGTTTTCCCCGACCCCATTTCTTTTGACAGCGCCAGCAAGGGCGAGGCCCTTGCGACCGCATGAGGCCGTCCCGCCCTCCGGGGGGTGACTTTCTAAGCGATTAGAAAGTCACCAAAGAATCGCCGGGGGTTTGGCGCAGATGAACTTCAAGCGCCAAGGGCGCGCTCTCGTTCTAAGCGCCTGCACCCCCGGTCCCCCGGTTTTACGGGGGCGCAGGACAAGGAGTGCATACGCCTATTTCCGGCGCTGGGGTAACTGGGATACTCCCTACCCCTTGCGCCGCTGCCGCTGATGCCGACGGGCGCAGCACTCTCTGCTGCCCTCGCCAGAGCGCCTGGTGCATACCAGATACGGGATGCCTGCGGCCCTCGGACAGCGCCTGGCGGAAAAAGCATCTCAGTCTATATCCCGAGGGCGCAGACGGCCCAGTTCTATCCCAAGAAGCAAGGTTTCTTGAAACAGTGCCTTTTTTCGCAGTTCCTCGGTCTGTCCGTCCAGAGATGACAATACATCTAAAAGCTCTATTTTTTCCTTCCCCTCGGCTGTTTCAATTTCTTCCAGCACCGCCAGCTTTGCCTTTGCGAATGCTTTGAATTTTTCCATCTGCTCTCCTTCAATGCTGGCAGAGCGTTCTACCAATTCATAAAGCTTTTCCATCGCCTCTGTCATATTTGTCACTCCGTTCTTTTTAGGAAATTTAAGTCCTGTTTCATTATATAGGAACTATAAGTCCTTGTCAAGGAGATATTATGCGCGATTTCAGTGAGATCCTCCGCCAGCTGCGGAAAGAAAAGAAGATTTCTCAAAAGGCTTTGGGTGAGGTACTGGGGATCAGTGACCGCAACATCCGGTTTTATGAAAGCGGGGAACACCGGCCTGATTTTGATGGCTTGCTGCAACTGGCCGACTACTTCCAGGTATCATTGGACTATCTGGTAGGCCGCAGCGACGACCCGACCTGGCGGGGCCCTTCGGAAGAGCCGTAATTATCACCCCCGCCGGGTCAGGCGCGCCATCGAGGGCCTGCCCGAGTTCTACGACCGCCAGGAGAGCGGCAGCGGAAACTGGGAGTAGGGAGCGTCGGCTTACCGCGCGCCGGAAAGAGGATGGCGCATTACTTAAATGGTCCCCCGCAAAAATGGGGGTCCTTAGGGGGTACGGGCCCTATGGAGCCCGGCCGCCCTTTGGCCGGTGCTTCATCCGGGCCCGTACCCCCTAAGTGCGTTTTTGGTGACTTTTTGCGCGATCAAAAAGTCACCCGCCGGAGGCCAGCCATGGCCTCCACAGGTCTCAAGGGTCCCGCCCTTGTCAGGGGGCACCCCCTCCAGCCGCTTTGCGGTCACCTCCCCCGTCAAGGGGGAGGCGGGTCCTAAAGGCGCCAACCTTGCCCCTCAGTCCGCCTGCCGGCGGTCACCTCCCCCGCCAGGGGGGAGGCGGGGTGCAAGGGCGCCGGCCCTTGATCTTATGTAAGGAGCACCCATGAAAGACTATTCCTTTGATCTGCATCTCCACAGCTGTCTGTCCCCCTGCGGGTCCGACGACAATACCCCCGCCGACCTGGCGGGGATGTGCGCCCTGGCCGGGCTGGACATCGTGGCCCTCACCGACCACAACACCACCGGCAACTGCGCGGCCTTCTGCGCCGCGGCGGAGCGGTACGGCATCCTGGCCCTGCCGGGGATGGAGCTGACCACCCAGGAGGAGGCCCATATCGTCTGCCTGTTCCCTGACCTGGACAGCGCCGACGCCTTCGACATCCTGGTGCGCCGCCGGCTGCCCCCCATGGACAACGACCCCGCCGTGTTCGGCCCCCAGATCCTCATGGACGAGGAAGACCGGGTGCTGGGGGAGGAGACCGCCCTGCTGGCCGGCGCCACCGACATCGGGGTATATGAGGTAGCCGGACTGGTCCGGTCCTACGGCGGCGTGGCCTTTCCCGCCCACATCGACCGCCCCTCCTTTTCCGTGCTGTCCAACCTAGGGCTCTGGGATCCGGCCATGGGCTTTTCTCTGGCGGAGGTGTCCAAAAACTGTCCTCCGGACCTGTTCCACCGGCCCGACCTGGCGGGGGTGCGGCATATCACCGCCTGTGACGCTCACTACCTCGACCAGATCCCCGACGCACACCAGTATATGGCCCTGCCCGAGCGCACGCCCCAGGCGGTGCTGGCCTGGTTAGCTGGTTAATTTTTTAACGAAACTGAGCGAGTTATGCCATTTCCGCTCTTTAGCGCGGCAAAATATTCATAGACCTTTCAGATTGTTAGTTTGTGCTAATCCAAAACTTGTGATAAAATGAGCTAAAGTTTCGCACCTTTCATATGTTTCGCGTTCTTCGGCGGCTCCGGTGCGTGCCGCCTAACTTTCAAAGAGGAGGAAACCATATGCCTAACTGCAAGACCGCGGTCCCCTACCGGGGCACGCCGGAACAGGAGGAACGGCTGCGCAAGGTCATCCAGGAGCACAAGGGCCAGCCCGGCGCCACCATGCCGGTGCTCCAGGCCGCCCAGGAGATCTTCGGCTACCTGCCGGAGGAGGTACAGATCATGGTCGCCGAGGGGCTGGACATCCCGCTCAGCGAAGTCTACGGCGTGTCCACCTTCTACTCCTTCTTCACGCTGAACCCCAAGGGGAAGTACCAGATCTCCGTCTGCCTGGGCACTGCCTGCTATGTCAAGGGCGCCGCCGGGGTGCTGGACGCGGTGGAGAAGAAGCTGGGCATCGTCCCCGGCGGCATCACCAAGGACGGGCTGTTCTCCCTTGACGCCTGCCGGTGCATCGGCGCGTGCGGCCTGGCCCCGGTCATGATGATCAACGAGGATGTGTACGGCCGCCTCACCCCCGCCCAGGTGGGGCCCATCCTGGACCAGTACATCAAAAAGGGATGAAGGAGCTTTCCCTTCACCTGCTGGACGTGGCGAAGAATTCCGTCGCCGCCGGGGCCACCTGGGTGGACATCTCCCTGGACGAGGACAAGGATGGCCGGCTGACCATCGTCATCTCGGACAACGGGCGGGGGATGAGCCCGGAGTTCCTGGCCCAGGTGACCGACCCCTTCACCACCACCCGCACCACCCGGAAGGTGGGCCTGGGCCTGCCGCTGTACCGCATGGCGGCGGAGCAGACCGGGGGCAGCCTGGACATCCAGAGCACCCTGGGCCAGGGCACCACCGTCACCGCCGTGTTCGACCGCAAACACCTGGACTGTCCCCCCCTGGGGGACCTGGCGGGCACCGTGGCCCTGCTCATCCAGGGCAGCCCCGAGCTGGACTTCCGCTACCGCCACACCACCCCCCGGGGGACGGCGGAGCTGTCCACCGGCACTCTGCGGGCCATCTTGGGGCCGGACATCTCCCTGGCGGAGCCGGAGCTGTTCACCTGGATCACAGATTACATTTCGGAACAAGAAGCCCAAATACAACGAGCTGGAGGAGCGCTATGAAGAGTTTGGAAGAGCTGAAGGCCATCCGCGACAAGATGAAAAAGCAGATGGACCTGCGGGACAGCAGCGAGGACAACATCCGCGTGGTGGTGGGCATGGCCACCTGCGGCATCGCCGCAGGTGCCCGCCCTGTCATGACCGCCTTTTTGGATGAGATCGAGAAGCGGGGGCTGAAGAACGTCACCGTGTCCCAGACCGGCTGCATCGGCGTGTGCCGCCTGGAGCCCATCGTGGAGGTGTTCGTCCCCGGCCAGGAGAAGGTCACCTATGTGAAGATGAAGCCCGAAATGGTGCCCGTCATCGTGGAACAGCATCTGGTCAACCACAACGTGGTCACCGACTACACCATCGGCGCGGCCGAATAAGGAGGGGAGTGCGACATGAGCCATATCCGCTGTAACATCATGGTGTGTACCGGCACCGGCTGCTCCTCCTCCGAGAGCCCCAAGATCATCGAGGCCTTTGAGAAGGAGCTGAAAAAGGCCAAGATGGACCAGGAGGTCCGGGTGGTCAAGACCGGCTGCTTCGGCCTGTGCGCCATGGGACCCATCGTCATGGTGTTCCCCGAGGGGGCGTGCTACACCAAGGTCACCGTGGACGACGTGCCCGAGATCGTGTCCGAGCACATCGTCAAGGGCCGCATCGTCACCCGCCTGCTCCACATGGACGGGGACGAGGGGGAGACCGTCACCTCCCTGTCGGACACCCAGTTCTATAAGCACCAGCTGCGCATCGCCCTGCGCAACTGCGGCGTCATCAACCCCGAGTCCATCGACGAGTACCTGGGCGTGGACGGCTACACCGCCCTGGAGCGCATCCTCACCGAAAAGACTCCCCCGGAGGAGATCATCGACTGCCTGAAGAAGTCCGGCCTGCGGGGCCGCGGCGGCGCCGGCTTCTCCACGGGCATGAAGTGGCAGTTTACATACGAGGCCAAGAGCGACGACGGCGTGAAGTACGTCTGCTGCAACGCCGACGAGGGCGACCCCGGCGCGTTCATGGACCGCTCCGTGCTGGAGGGCGACCCCTTCTCCGTCATCGAGGCCATGACCATCGCCGGCTACACCGTGGGCTCCAGCCAGGGCTACATCTACATCCGCGCGGAGTACCCCATCGCCGTCAAGCGCCTGGAGCTGGCCATCGGCCAGGCCCGGGAGTACGGCCTGCTGGGCAAGGACATCCTGGGCTCCGGCTTCTCCTTCGACCTGGAGCTGCGCCTGGGCGCCGGCGCCTTCGTGTGCGGCGAGGAGACCGCCCTGATGACCTCCATCGAGGGCCACCGGGGCGAGCCCCGTCCCCGTCCCCCCTTCCCCGCGGTGAAGGGCCTGTTCGGCAAACCCACGCTGCTCAACAACGTGGAGACCTACGCCAACATCACCTGGATCTTGAACAACGGCTGGGAGAAATTCGCCGCCATCGGCACGGAGAAGTCCAAGGGCACCAAGGTGTTCGCCCTGGGCGGCAAGATCACCAACACCGGCCTTGTGGAGATCCCCATGGGCACCACACTGCGCACCATCATCGAGGACATCGGCGGCGGCATCCCCAACGGCAAGAAGTTCAAGGCCGCCCAGACCGGCGGCCCCTCCGGCGGCTGCATCCCCGCCGAGCTCATCGACACCCCCATCGACTATGACTCCCTCACTGCCATCGGCTCCATGATGGGCTCCGGCGGCCTGATCGTCATGGACGAGGACAACTGCATGGTGGACATCGCCAAGTTCTTCCTGGAGTTCTGCGTGGACGAGTCCTGCGGCAAGTGCGTGCCCTGCCGCATCGGCACCAAGCGGCTGTACGACCTGCTGTGCAAGATCACCGACGGCAAGGGCACCCTGGAGGACCTGGACACCATCGAGGAGCTGTGCTATCACCTGAAGGACTCCGCCCTGTGCGCCCTGGGCCAGTCCGCCCCCAACCCGGTGCTGTCCACCCTGAAATATTTCCGGGACGAATATGTGGCCCATGTGGTGGACAAGCGCTGTCCCGCCGGGGTGTGCCGCAACCTCATCCACTTTGAGATCGATCCCAACAAGTGCCGGGGCTGCACCCTGTGTGCCCGGAACTGCCCGGTGGGCGCCATCTCCGGAGCCGTCAAGGGCCCCCACATCATCGATCAGGACAAGTGCATCCACTGCGGCCTGTGCCAGTCCAACTGCCGCTTTGACGCCATTTCCAAGCATTGAGGGAAGGAGTGACGAACATGGAACAGAAAATGATAAATTTGACGATCGACAACATCCCCGTCACCGTTCCCGAGGGCACCACGGTGCTGGAGGCCGCCCGCTCGGCGGGCATCAAGATCCCCTCCCTGTGCTTTTTGAAGGACGTCAATGAGATCGGCTCCTGCCGCATCTGCGTGGTGGAGGTCAAGGGGGCCCGGAGTCTGATGGCCTCCTGTGTCTACCCGGTGAGCGAGGGCATGGAGGTCAAGACCAACACCCCCCGGGTGCGCCATTCCCGGCAGCTGTCCCTGGAGCTGATCTTGTCCAACCACCGCATGGACTGCCTGACCTGCTCCCGCAACGCCCAGTGCGAGCTGCGCCAGCTGGCCGCCGACCTGGGCATCGACGCGGTTCGCTATGCCAACGACGAGCTTCTGCCCCGCATCGAGGACACCGCTTTGCACCTGGTGCGGGACAACTCCAAGTGCATCCTGTGCCGCCGGTGCGTGGCCACCTGCCGCAAGCTCCAGGAGGTGGGGGTCATCGGCCCCAACGACCGGGGCTACAACACCCACATCGGCTGCGCCTTCGACCGGGACCTGAGCGAGGTGGACTGCGTGTCCTGCGGGCAGTGCATCGTGTCCTGCCCCACCGGCGCCCTGGCGGAGAAGGACTCCACCGCCGAGGTGCTCGCCGCGCTGCACGACCCCGCCAAGCACGTGGTGGTGGGTCCCGCCCCCTCCGTCCGGGTCACCCTGGGCGAGTGCTTCGGTATGCCCATCGGCTCCAATGTGGAGGGCAAGATGGTGTCCGCCCTGCGGCGCCTGGGCTTTGACAAGGTGTTCGACGTGGACACCGCCGCCGACTTCACTATCATGGAGGAGGGCACCGAGTTCATCCACCGCCTCACCGAGGGGGGCCAGCTGCCCCTCATCACCTCCTGCTCCCCCGGCTGGATCCGGTTCTGCGAGCAGCACTACCCCGAATTTGTGCCCAACCTGTCCTCCTGCAAGTCCCCCCAGCAGATGTTCGGCGCCCTGGTGAAGAGCTACTACGCCCAGAAGGCTGGCATCGACCCCAGGGACATTTATGTGGTGTCCATCATGCCCTGCACCGCCAAGAAGTACGAGTGCAAGCGGGAGGAGCAGCGCATGGCCAACGGCTGCATGCCGGTGGACGCCTCCCTCACCACCCGGGAGCTGGCCCGGATGATCACCCAGGCGGGCATGATGTTCGACCACCTGCCCGATGGGGAGTTCGACCCCATGCTGGGCGTGTCCACCGGCGCGTCGGTGATCTTCGGCGCCACCGGCGGCGTCATGGAGGCCGCGCTGCGCACCGTGGTGGCCAAGGTCACCGGCAGCGAGATGGGCCCCCTGGAGTTCACCGAGGTCCGGGGCACCCAGGGCATCAAGGAGGCCAGCTACGAGCTGCCCGGCAAGACCGTCCGGGTGTGCGTGGCCTCCGGCCTGCACAACGCCAAGATCGTGCTGGACGGGGTACGCTCCGGCCAGATGCAGTATGACTTCATCGAGTTCATGGCCTGTCCCGGCGGCTGCGTCAACGGCGGCGGCCAGCCCCTCCACCCGGCTACGGTGCGCTCCTTCACCGACCTGCGCACCCTCCGGGCCAAGGCCCTGTACAAGCAGGACCAGGGCATGGAGTTCCGCAAGAGCCACGAGAACCCCGTGGTCAAGGAGGTATACGACACCTTCCTGGGCGAGCCCGGCGGCCACCTGGCCCACGAGCTGCTCCACTGCACCTATGTGCCCCAGAAGCGGTATCGTACTGACGATAACCTGTAAGCAAGCGGCCCCTCACTTTCCTTATAGACAAAACAGGCCCCGGCCAGATCTGGCCGGGGCCTGTTTTGTACTTGTATCGTTTTCTGCAGAGGCCTGCCAGGTTCAAAACTCATAGTACACATAGTCTTCTGTGACATCAGTGGGGGGCGCCGGCTCTACATAGGCGCTGGGCGGCACAGTGGGCTCCGGCGCCGGGGCCCAGGAGGCATTTTCCACGGTATCCACCGCCACATCTCCCTCCAGCCGGGCCATGGCCGCCTCCGGCGGCTCGCTGGCGGCAAACTCTCCCTCCTCGGCAGAGATCCCCTCATCCACATAGACAACGGGGTCATCGGACGTGAGGTCCAGAGGCGCCTCGGACGTCTGCGGCTCCCCGTCGGTATAGCTCCACTCCACCGCCTGGGAAGCGGCCGGGTCATCCTCGGTGTGCGGCACCTCCGCCGCCGAGCCGGAGGTGCCGCACACCGCAGCCAGCACCGCCACCACCAGCACCGCCGCGGCAAAGCGCACCGGGCCCTTCCCCCGGGCGGTCATCAGGGCCTTGATCCGGGCCTCCAGGGTGCTCTGGCTGAAATGGCTGGCAAAGGGGGAACCGAAGCTCCGCCGCTCCTCCAGGGCGATGAGGGCCCGGGCGTATCCCGCAGGGCTGCCCCAGGAGAAGCATCCGGCCACCTCCTCGTCGCAGTCCAGCTCGATGTCCCGGTTGGCCACGGCGTACATCACCCACACCAGGGGGTTGAACCAGTGCAGGCACAGCGCGGCGGCCAGGGCCCACTTGCGCATCACGTCGTACCGCCAGATGTGTTGGAACTCATGGGCTAGCACATAGGCCATGGCCTCCCGGTCGCCCCAGTCCATGTCCCGGGGCAGCAGTATCACCGGATGGAACACTCCGTAGGTCAGAGGGGCGGAGATCCGGTCGGACACCCGGACGGACACCGGACGGCGGGTGGGGTTCTCCCCCAGCCACAGGGCGACGAAGGGGTCGTCGGCGGGCAGGCTCATGGCGTACACCCGTCGCCCCCGCAGGTGGGAGACCAAAAACACAAGGGCGCACACCACCGCCCCCACGGCCCAGGCCGCGCCGAAGTCCGAGGCGCGGAAGCCCAGTATCCCGTTGGTAATGGTCTGGGACAGGCGGCCAAACCAGCTGCCGCCCACCGTGTTCTCCACTGCCGCGGGCACCGCCCCAGCCGCCTGGCTCAGCCCGGCTCCCGCGCCTCCGCCCAGGTCCAGCAGGTTGAACAGGCTGAAGGGAGCGGGCAGGAACACCGGCACCAGCAGCCGGACGGTGGCCGCCGTCCACAGCACGGTGAAGGCCCGCTTGGGCAGCTGCCGGAACAGCAGCGCCCGCACCAGCAGCACCATGACGATGAACACGCCCCCCTGGAACGTCCACTCCCACAGAAGCGGCATCGAGATGTTCATTTCTCTCCCTCCTCCAGCCGGTCCACCAGCCGCTTCACCCGGTCCAGCTGTTCCCGGCTCAGCGGTTGGGAACCCAGCAGGGAGGCGATGAGCTGGTCCGCCGCCCCGCCGTACATCCGGTCAATGAGCTCCCTGGTCTCATAGTGCTGGGCCTCCTCCCGACTTACCAGAGGCCGGCAGAGGAACCCCGGCTCCCGCCGCTCCACCGCGCCTTTGTCGATGCACTTCTTGATCACCGTGTAGGTGGTGGTCTTGGACCAGCCCACCTGCTCCTTGGCCCGGCGGGCCAGCTCCTTGGCGGACAGCTCTCCCGCCTGCCACAGCAGCTCCATCACCTTCAGCTCGCTGTCGTACAGCTTCATCTCCGTCATACCATCGCCCCTTTATTCTATCACAATAGAATCAATAGATATAGTTTACCATGCCCTTCTCCTCCTGTCAACACACATGTTTCCCCGCCAGATAGGCCAGCAGGTACACCCCCTGGAGCACCCCGGAGGCGGCCAGCAATCCCAGCCGGGGGACGGGCCGCCCTCTGGTGGCCAGAGCCAGCGCCACCGGGAGCGGGAAGGCGCAGGCGATGTAGCGGCAGCAGCTCAGGGGATTGGTCAGGGAGTAGTTGAGGAAGATGCACACAAAGCACCACACCGTCCAGGCCGGAGGCAGCCGCCGCACGCCATACACCAGCAGGGCCAGACAGGGGAAGAACAGCACGAACTGGGGCAGCCAGGTGGTCCAGGTGCAGAACTCATACCCCTGGCTGGGGGACAGCGCCGCCCGCAGCAGGGCGGCCAGGGATGCGGTGAAATACTGCAATCCCTGGTGCCAGTGCTCCCGCTGGTAGACCAGGAACCGGAAGGGGTCCCCCTCCACCCAGTAGTTGAGCAGCAGGTAGCCCCCTGTGCCCAGCCACATGAAGGGCATCCACACCAGCTTAGTCCAGCAGTCCCGCCACAGGCTCCGCCACCGCCTCTCCCGCAGCTTTTGCAGCGGCCGGTCGCTGGTGCAGTACTCCGCCAGGGCCGCGAAGGCCAGGAACGCCCCCTGCATCCGGGTCAGGCAGGCCAGCACCCCAAAGAGCCCCGCCAGGGGATAGCGGTGCTTTCGGATGCAGGTGAAGCAGGCCAGGGAGGTGAGCAGGAACAGGCTCTCGGTATGTAGTGAGGCAAAGAAGAAGGCAAAGGGATAGACGGACAGGAAGGCCAGGCTGACAAAGCCCGTCCGCCGGCCAAACTCCCCCACCGTCAGGCGGAAGAATAGACAGCAGGCCCCCACATAGCACCCCCCGGACAGTAGGTGGCCGCAGACGGCCCAGCTGGGGATGACCAGGTGGAGCAGCCGCATGAGCCAGGGGTACAGTGGGAAGAACACCAGGGTCAGATGCTTGCCGTCCTCGATGTTGTTCTGATAGCCCACTGAGGCCAGGCGCAGATAGTGGACGGCGTCATACCGCTGCCAGGCCGCGCCCACCGCCTCCGCCGTCACCTCCCCGCCGCTGAAAATACCCACATACAGCATGCTCACCAGCCAGGCCAGCGCCAGCGCCCCCACCGCCCAGCCCGCCGCCCGGTGGGTGTCCCGTCGCCTGGCCCCCTCCCCGGGCGGGTCCAGGGGCCTCCGGAGGGGCAGGCTCCGCCGCCCCCGGCCCAGCCGCTCCGCCCCCAGACACCGGGCCGCCGTCGCCCCCAGCACCATCAGCACCACCGGGGTCAGGCCCACCGCCAATATCACAGCGAAGATTTTCATATTCCCCGCCTCCATTCTATCCTGATAGAATATCTGATATTCTATTCAAGTAGAACAATTTTGTCAACCCCTTTCCTCTGTTTTTCTTGCCATCCCTCCTGCCCAGTGGTATCATCAAATTGGATCAATTGGCGGCGAACAGGGAGGAATGGTTATGCTCTGGCACCTGTACTTCACCGTGCTGTATTTCCTGTGCGGCTTTCAGCTGCTGTTCCGGGTGTGCATCCCCGTCAGCGTTCTCTCCCAGCTCTCCTATGGGGCCGACATGGTCGTCTCCATCGTGCTGATCTTCGCTCTTTTGGTGGCCGCGGCGGGGCTGGCCCAGTTCACCCTGAAGCGGAAGCGTCCCCTGTGGTTTTTCCGGGCGGCCTACGCCCTGGGCCTTTTCTGGGTGGGGCATCAGCTTTTCAAGCGCCTGGGCGGCCTCGTGTTCGGTGTGCTGCCCGACATCCTCCAGCTCATCCTCGGCCCGGTCGTCCTCCTCTCGGCCCTGATTGGCATCCTGGCCCTGTCCGACCTCCTGGCCCGGCGTACCTGACAGCCTCTCCCGCTGGGAGCAAGCGACGCTTGCTCCCAGCGGTCTTTTTACATGTTCCTGCGTTGACGCATCCCCCCTCCGCGTGTATAATAAAGGAATCAAGTCCTGCGACAGTTTTCCGCCCTTTGCCACAAGAGGAGCCGGCCTATGAATACGCTCGTCATCGAAAAAAGCGCCCTGAAAAACAACATCAGCCTGGTGAAAAAGCAGGCCGGGTCGTCCTACATCTACGCCAACCTGTCCGGGGACGGCTACGGCGCCGGGGCGGTGCCCCTGGCCAGGCTCCTCCGGGACGAGGGCATCCGCCGCTTTTGCGTGGACAGCTCCCAGACCGCCGCCGCCCTGCGCAAGGCCGGGCTGGTGGACGAGGAGATCCTGATGCTCCACTCCACCTCTGACCGGGAGGTGCTGGAGCAGCTGTCCGACCTGAACGTGGTGTGCTCCGTGGGCACCCTGGAGGCGGGCATGGCCCTCAACTCCCTGGCGGAAAACCGGGCCACCGTCATGGAGGCCCACCTCCAGATCGACTGCGGCATGGGCTTCGGCGGCTTCCCCGCCGAGGAGCCGGAGAAGATCGTCTCCCTGATCCGCAACCTGCCCAACGTGGCCTTTTCCGGGGTGTACACTCAACTGGCCAGCACCCGCAGCCTGGACAGCCAGCTGGCCGCCTTCCAGCAGGCGGTGGACGCCATCCAGGCCGCCGGGTGCGAGACGGGCATCGTCCACGCCGCCGGGTCCTACGCCATGCTCCACAGCGACATGGCCCACCTGGACGCGGTGCGGGCTGGGTCGGTCCTGCTGGGCCGGTGCCGCCGGAGGCGGGGGGACGGGCTGATCGCCGTGGGCCACGGGGAGAGCCAGGTGGACAGCATCCGCTGGCTGCCCAAGGGCCACACCGTGGGCAACGAGCATCAGACCACTCTGCGCCGCTCCACCCGGGTGGCGGTCATCCCGGTGGGCTATCAGCAGGGCTATGGGGTGGACAAGCCTGTGACCGGCTTTTGGGACGCCATCCAACGCCTGCTCCGCTCTCGCCGCCGTACCGTACGGGTCAACGGCCAGCGGGTCCGGGTGCTGGGCGCCCTGGGCGCCACCGAGACCCTGCTGGACGTCACCGGCGTGAAGTGCGCCGAGGGGGACACGGTGACCTTTGACCTGGACCCGCTGTACGCCAGGGGCTTCCGGCGGGAATACCGCTGACATTTTTCGGGGCGGGCCCTCCCGCCCCGCTTCCATTTTACGAAAGCGAGGAACGAGCATGCGAGCAGTTGTGACCCGTGTGAAGAACGCCCGGGTGGAGATCGGCGGCGACATCAACGGCCAGATCGGCCAGGGGCTCCTGGTGCTGCTGGGCGTTGGACCGGAGGACACCGAGGCCCACGCCGACAAGATGGCCGACAAGGTGTGCGGCCTGCGCATCTTTGAGGATGAGAACGAGAAGATGAACCTGAACCTGGCCGCCGTGGGGGGCGCCCTTCTGGTGGTCAGCCAGTTCACCCTGTACGCCGACACCGCCTCCCGGAGGCCCGGCTTCTCCCACGCCGCGCCCCCCGCCCTGGCCATCCCCCTGTACGAGCATTTCATGGACGCCTGCCGCCAGCGGGGCTTCGGGGTGCAGCACGGTGAGTTCGGCGCGGATATGCAGGTGTTCTCCCAAAACGACGGACCGGTGACCATTCTGCTGGAGGTGTGAGGGCCTGCGGCCCTCACCACCTGTTGAGGCCATCCCATAGCCGACCGCGGGTGACTTTCTAAACGATCAGAAGGTCACCAAAGGCCAAGGGCTGGCGCCCTTGACACATTTCAAGGACTGCGTCCTTAAAGAACGCCTATTCCGACCCCATTTCTTTTGTCTTGCCAAAAGAAACGGTGTCGGACCGCCAAAGAAAAGCGCCTTCTAGCCCTTTGGTGCACCCTTCTATTGCCCGGCGCACGAGGTCAGGACACACAAAGCACCGCTTTCCGCTGCCGCTGACGCGTGCCAGAGCAGCAATGCCTGCGGCCCACAGGAGTGCGCCTAGTCCGGGCTCCTGCTGGCAACAGGCGTGCCCCGTGGGCCGGGCACGCTTCCACGACCGCCAATAGAACGGCGAGCGAAAACCGGGAGTAGGGAGCATCCTATTACCCCAACGCCGGAAATAGAACGCTGCACCGCCCTATCCTGGGCCCCCGTAAAAACGGGGGACCGGGGGTGCAGGCGCTTTGAACGAAAGCGCGCCCTTAGCGCTTGAAGTTCATCCGCGCCTGACCCCCGGCGCATTTTTGGTTTCTTTTTGTG
>JAHZFC010000029.1:13117-17160 GCA_019421525.1 Clostridiales bacterium | reverse complement strand
CCCCGGCGATTCTTTGGTGACTTTCTAATCGTTTAGAAAGTCACCCGCCGGAGGCTATGGAATAGCCTCGATGGGTCGCAAGGGCTCCGCCCTTGCGATCAGTTGATGGTCATGCCGCCATCCACGGGGATGAGCTGGCCGGTGATGTAGCCGCCCGCGGGGGAGGCCAGGAAGTTGATGACGCCGGCGATCTCCTCAGGCTGGGCATAGCGGCGCAGGGAGATCATACGGGTGACGGCGGCCACGTTCTTCTCGTCGGCCATCACGTCCTTGGTCATGTCGGTGAGCACATAGCCGGGAGCCACGGCGTTGACCGTGACGCCATAGCGGGCCAGCTCGTTGGCCATGATGCGGCTGAGGTGGGTGACAGCGGCCTTCAGGGAGCCGTACACGGTGTCGCCGATGGGGCTCTTGATGCCAGCGGCAGAGGACAAGTTGATGATGCGGTAGGGGTGGGTGCCCTTCTCGCAGCCCTGCTCCATCATCTGGCGGGCCACGGCCTGGCTCATGAAATACAGGGCCTTGTAGTCGGCCTGGACATAGTGGTCGAAGTAATCCTCGTCCATGTCCACCATCTTCTTGGGCTGGCCGCCGGTGCCGGCGTTGTTCACCAGGATATCCACCCGGCCAAACTTCTCCACAGTCTTTTTCACCAGGTTCTCCCGGGCCTCAGGGGAGGTCACATCGGTGGCAACGCCCAGGGCCTTGCCGCCGGCGGCCTCGATCTCAGCGGCCACAGCGTCGCAGGCGTCCTGCTTGCGCCCGGTGATGACCACGCTGGCGCCGTAGTGGGCCATGGTCTTGGCGATGGCGTTGCCGATGCCCCGGGTGGAGCCGGTGATGATGGCCACCTTTCCGGTCAGGTCATAAGTAGGTACTTGGAAAGACATGTCGACTCGCTCCTTTATCATTAAAGTGTCAGTTTGCTTTCAAAGTTCTCTGCCCAATAAGAGATGCATATCCTGTGCCAACTTTTTTCATCAGCCTCCCTCTCCCACCTCCAGACCGTACTTCTTGGCCTTCCGGGAGATGGTGGACGGGTCCACCCCCAGGGCGTGGGCCGCACGGCGCACCCCGCCATGCTCCTCCAGGGCCCGGGCGATCAGCGACTTCTCGTAATCGTCCAGCGCCGCCTTCAGGCTGGCCGGGTGCAGGTCGATGCTCTGGCTGTCCATGCCCAGGTAGTCGGCCAGCACCGACGGCTGGAGCACGTTGCCCTCACAGCAGATGACCATGTACTCGATGACGTTCTGCAGCTCCCGGACGTTGCCCGGCCAGGAGTAGCTCTGGAACACCGCCAGGGTCTCGTCCGGGACGGTGATGGTATGGGCGTGCTTGGTGCAGTATTCAAAGAAGTAGTGCTTGACCAGCTTGAGGATATCCTCCGGCCGCTCCCGCAGAGGCGGGACATAGATGGGGATGGTGGACAGGCGGTAGTACAGGTCCTCCCGGAAGGAGCCCTCCATCATCTTCTTTTTCAGGTCCGCGTTGGTGGCGGCGATGACCCGGACGTCCAGGCTGATGGGCTTGGTGCCCCCCAGGCGCATGATCTCCTTCTGCTGGAGCACCCGCAGCAGCTTGGTCTGGAGCTCGTAGGGCAGGTCGCCGATCTCGTCGAGCAGGATGGTGCCCGAGTTGGCCAGCTCGAACAGCCCCGCCTTGCCCTGGTTCAGCGCCCCGGTGAAGGCCCCCTTCTCATAGCCGAACAGCTCCGACTCCAGCAGGTTTGCCGGGATGGCGGTGCAGTTGACCTTGACGAAGGGCTTGCCTTGGCGGTCGGAGGCGTAGTAGATCCGGTCGGCGATGACCTCCTTGCCCACGCCGCTCTCCCCGGTGATGAGGATGGTGACGTCGGTGGGGGCGGCCCGGGCGATGGTGCGGCGGATCTCCCGGATGGCGGGGGCCTCCCCCACCATGACGCTCACCTCGTGCTCGTTGACCCGGTCCAGGATCTTCACCGCCTGCTCCACATGGACGGTCTTGCGGAACTCGGTGACCCGGTACATGAGGGCGTCGGTGTCGAACACGGACACCGCCACGTTCTTCACCCCGCCCTGCTCGTCGAAGATGGGCACGCCGGTGACATAGGTGGGCACCGACCGTCCCCGGCCGTCCTGGACGATGCCCGTCCCGGTGACGTTCCGGCCCAGCTTGATCACATCCTCGGACACCGTTTTCTGGAATAGCGCCCCCTCCTTGGCGATCTCAGTGACGCTGCGGCCCAGCACCTCCTGGGGGGTGATGCCCATGTGCTTGCAGTAGGCGGGGTTGACGTAGCGGGTGACCGCGTCCCCGTCTGTGATGTACACGCCGTCCAGCAGGCTGTCCACCACCTGCTTGAAGTCCACGCTCTCCTCCGTCCGGGCGGACAGCTCGTCCACGAGGGCCAGCGCCTCCTCCACGCTGCCCCGTTCCAGGCTGGCCCGGATATGCTCCAGGGCGCTCATCAGTGATGCATGGTCCATCCGGTCCCCCTCCCTTCTCAGTGCGGCCATCCCGGGAAACGTCTCCTTCCAG
Source organism: Clostridiales bacterium (assembly GCA_019421525.1). Classification (GTDB taxonomy): domain Bacteria; phylum Bacillota; class Clostridia; order Oscillospirales; family Oscillospiraceae; genus Enterenecus. The sequence goes on along the minus strand of JAHZFC010000029.1, from coordinate 14,643 downwards.
CGGCCTTGACTGAGTTGATTATAGCACGTTCGTGGCACAGCCGCAACAGTAAATCGATGGGAGTGTTTCCAAACTGCAATACACGACCTTTACAAAGATCAGACCCGCCCCATACAGGGAAAGAGGTCCCGCTGCGCAGAGCGCAGCGGGACCTCTTTCCCTGTAGTTGTGGTTTCCCAAACACTTATTCTCCGCCGAAATAGGCTTTTTTGACCACGTCGTTGTTGCGGATCTCCTCCACAGGGCCCTCCGCCACCACGTTGCCCACCTGGAGGGTGTAGCAGTAGTCGGCGGTGCCGAAGGCCAGGTGGACGTTCTGCTCCACCAGCAATATGCTGGTGCCCCGCTTGGCGCGGATGTCCCGGATCTTCTCCCCGATGTCCTCGATGACCGCCGGGGCCAGGCCCAGGGAGGGCTCGTCCAGGCAAAGCAGCTTGGGGTTGGCCATCATGCCCCGGGCGATGGCCACCATCTGCTGCTGGCCGCCGGACAGGGTGCCGGCCTTCTGCTTGGCCCGGTCCTTGAGGATGGGGAACAGCTCGTAGACATACTCCAGGTCGGCCTGGATGCCTTCCTTGTCCTTGCGCTGTGTGGCCCCCAGGATGAGGTTCTTGTACACCGACAGGTAGGGGAACAGGTGCCGTCCCTCGGGCACCAGCACCAGCCCCTGCTGCACGATGTTCTGGGTGGGGGTGTTGGTGATGTCCTGCCCGTTGAAGGTGACGGTGCCCTGGGTCTTTTTCACGATGCCCATGGCCGCGTTCAGGGTGGTGGACTTGCCCGCGCCGTTGGAGCCGATCAGGGTGACGATGCCCCCCTCGGGCACCTTCAGGCTCACGTCGTGGATGGCAATGGACTTGCCAAACATGACCTTCAGATTTCGGATCTCCAGAATATTGCTCATACCGCACCTCCGAAATAGGTCTTGATGACCGTGGGATCCTGCCGCATCCCCTCGGGCGTGCCCTCGAAGATCTTCTCACCAAAGCTGATGACGGTGACGCTGTCCAGGATGTCCAGGATCTGCATGTTGTGCTCCACCACCAGCACGGTGATGCCCTTGTCCCGCATATTGGAGATGGCCTTGATGGAGAAGTCGATCTCCTCCGGGTTCATGCCGCCCAACGGCTCGTCCAGCAGCAGCAGCTTGGGCTTGGTAGCCAGCGCCCGGGCCACGCCCAGGATCTTCTGGTAGCCGTGGGGCAGGTTCTTGGCCAGCTCGTTGCGGACATGGCTCAGGCCCAAAAACTCCAGGATCTCATCGGCGGACTTGGCGATGTACTTCTCATTCTCCCGGTAGGTCTTGGTGTTGAAGAACACCTGGCCGATGGTGGAGTGGGGCCGCATGTGGTAGGCGGCGGTGACGTTCTCGAACACCGTGAAGTCACCGAACAGGGGGTTGAGCTGGAAGGTGCGCCCGATGCCCATCTTAGCCACCTGGTGGGGCTTGGCCTTGGTGATGTCCTTGCCGCCGTAGATGATGTGCCCGCTGGTGGGGGTGTGGACGCCGGTGATGAGGTTGAAGA
>JAHZFC010000029.1:9196-13107 GCA_019421525.1 Clostridiales bacterium | reverse complement strand
TGGACTTGCCCGCGCCGTTGGGGCCCAGGAAGCCTTTGATCGCCCCTTCCTCGATAAAAAAGTCCAGGTCGTTCATGACAGTCAGCCCGCCAAAGCGCTTGGTCAGGCCGGAGGTCTCCAGCAGCCTCATTTCTGTTCGCCTCCCTTCATCATGTCCGCGATCTCCCGCTTTTCACGCCGCTTTTCCCGGGCTGTGCGGATGCTACCGGGAATGCCCGCCAGGCCGTTGGGCAACAGGTAGGCTACGACCAGAAGCACAGCTGCGGTGAGGAATGGCGTATAGGTCGCGTTGGTGCCCAGCCAGCGGCTGAAAGCAACAAACGCCTCATTCGTGCTGCTACCGCTCAAGCTAGTGAGCAGGTTGGCGATATTTTCCACAAAGCTGACCAGGATTGCACCGATGATGGGGCCGATAAAGGTATTTTTTCCACCGATCATCATATACATGATGAGCCACAAGGTCAGATTCATGCTAAAGGAATTGTAAGACAGGGTGGTCAGGTAGTGGGCCTGAAAACCGCCCATCAAGCCCGCAAAGAAGCAGCCAACGCCCATAGCCAGCAACCGATAGAAGGTGGGATTGACGCCGATGGAAGCAGCCACGTCCTCGCTCTGGGCCAGGGCCCGCAGGGTGGTGCCGATGCGGGAGTGCTCAAACCGGTACATGATGAGCAGGCACACCACCGCCACGATCAAGATCAGATAGAACACCACCTGATAGCTCTTGACGTCGGCGCTGAACGCGCCGCTCATGGCGTCCGCCAGGCCGCCCAGGGCAGAGCTCAGCGACGGGATGCCCCGCAGCGCCATGGCGCCGCCGGCCAGATCCCAGGAGGAGATCAGCAGCACGATCGCCTGGCCCATGAACATGGTGCCCATGCAGAAGTAGATGGTCTTGAGCCGGGCGAAGGGCCAGCCGGTGATCACGCCCGCGATGGTGGCCAGGATCGCACCCAGCGGGATAGTGATCCACATGGGCCAGCTGAGATAGACGCCCAGCATACCCGCCGTATAGGCGCCCACGCCCATGAACGCGCCGTGGGCAAAGGAGATGTTGCCGGACAGCGTGATGACACGCAGGCTGCACGCCACCACCACGTTGATGACGATGGTGATCAGCAGATTGATCCAGGTCCGCGTGTTCAGACCCAGGATGGGCATCAGGATAAAGGCGACCAGGATCACCGCGAAGGGGATCACCTTTATGAACTTCTTCTGTTCTTTCATCGTTCCCCCTCCTTATGCCATCTCATGGCCGAAGAAGCCCTTGGGCTTGATCAGCAGCAGGATGACCACGATGGCGATGGGGACAGCGGACCCGGCATTGCCCTGGAACAGCATGGGGCACACGCAGTCCAGGAAGCCTATCACCGTGCCGGTGATGATGATGCCGTTCATGGATCCGGCGCCCGCCAGCATCACCAGCATCAGGATGCGCAGGTTCATGGTGTCGCCCATGTTGGCGCTCAGGCCCTGGTAGGCCCCCATGAAGCACCCGGCGATGGCCGCCAGCGCACAGCCGATGGCGCACACCGTGGCGGACACCCGGTTGATGTTGATGCCCTGGAGGGCCGCGCCCAGCCGGTCCTGGGCCACCGCCTCCATCTGGCGGCCCAAAGCGGTCCGGTTGACGATGTACAGCGCGATCAGCAGCAGCACCAGGCCCACGCCGAAGGTGAGCAGACGCACATTGCTGATTGGCACCCCAAAAATGTGGGTCGTGCCGGTGGCATAGGCCGGGATGACCAGGGCCTGGCTGCCGGTGAGCACGTTGGCGATGGTCTGGCCGATGGTCAGCAGCGCCACGCCGATCATGATGATCCGGTCAAAGTCCGCCATAAAGGGCCGGAACATCACCCGCTCCAGCAGCAGGCCGACGGCGGCCAGCACGATGGCCGCCACCACCATGGCCAGCCAGTTGTTCATCCCGGCCTTGGCGCACATGTAGTAACACAGATAGGCGCCCACCATGTACAGGGCGCCGTGGGCCAGGTTGATGGTGCCCAGCATGTTGAAGATAAACGCAAATCCCAGCGCCGCCAGGATATACATGATGCCCAGCACCAGCGCATTGACCACGATTTGCAAACCGATCCCTCCCTAACAGTACATAGCGCACCGGCGGAGGAGCTCAAAGCTCCTCCGCCGGAAGCTCAAACTACATCGCTATCTTTTTCCCGTTGCAAAATGCCGATCAGGGCACTTCGGTGGGGATCCACTCGGCAAAGTACCAGCCCTCTTCAGCCTCCGGATCGATGATAGACACGGAGCGGGGGCTGCCCACCGCATGGTTAGCAACACCGTATGTCTCTTCGCCGCCGATCACACCGGTGCCATAAATCGTCTCAACTTCGCCACCCTTTTCCCATTCGGCGGCCACAGTAGCGGGATCCACGCTGCCACACTTCTGCATGAGCTGGAGCATGATGTACAGGCAGTTGGCGGCGGCGCCGTCGAAGGTGGCGGCGGTCTCCTCGCCGTACTTCTCGGCGACCTTGGCCACCAGAGCGTTAAGGATCTCAGTGTTCTGGTCCTTGTCCTCTTCACGGGTGGAGGGCCCGAGAGTGAAAGCATTGTAGCAGGCATCCTCACCAGCGTACTCCATCAGGGTGGTGGCAGTCTTGCCTTGGGCGCAAGCACACACCATGTCGCTTCCCAGTGCGCGCACCGCCTTCAGAAGCGCACCATAGGCCTCAGGAGAGCCGTTGCCCAGGAAGGCATCGGCGCCAGAGTCCACCAGCTGCTGGGCATAGGGGGTGTAGTCGGTGGTGGTGCCGGGATAGATGATCATGCCCTTGACCTCGATGCCATAGGGCTCGGCGTACTTCTCCATCAGGCCCAGCATGGTCTCATCCAGGCCGTTGTCGTCGTTGGCCAGGATGACGCTCTTCACGTCGGGATAGTACTTGGCCAGGGCGGCGAAGGCGGTGGAGTAGTCGCCGCCGGTGCCGTTGGAGCCGGTGAAGGCCATGGTGTGCTCCGGCGTGATGTAGCCGGGGGCCAGCACGCAGTAGGCAGAGGTATGCATGATGCCCTCTTCCTCAAAGATGTCGGCGCAGGAGGCCACCCAGAAGTCATTGGTCTCCACCACGAAGTCCACGCCCGCGTCCACCAGGGACAGGGCGGCGGAGGTCACGGCGGTGTCGTCAGACTGACCGTCCACGGCCACGGGCTCCAGTTTGTAGGTGGTGTCGCCCACGGTCCAGCCGCCCAGGTCGTCGTTGATATAGTCGATCATGGCGTGGAACTCGTTGTAGTTGGGGGTGTCCACACCGGCGAACCAGCCGGTCTGGTGGACCAGCAGGCCGATCTTCAGGGTATCGGTCTTCGTGGCCTCGCCGGGCTCCGTCTCGCCAGCGGGCTCGCTGGCCGGGGCACTCGCTCCGGACGGGGGATCAGAGGTCTCACTGCTCTGGTTGCCGCAGGCAGCCAGGGCAAACATCATGGCCGCGGCCATGAGCAGCGCAAGGATCCGTTTTTTCATTGTTCCAATTCCTCCTCAAGAATTTTGGCGGAGATTTTCCGCTTCGCCATTATATTAACACAGCACTTTTCACAAATCAACCCCATTCTTTGCGCTTCTTATAATCGGATGTAGATAATATATAACCATTCTGTTATATGCCTAGGCATAAAACCTCCTCTTGCAAACCATCCGGCGCTACCTTATAATAAACTCTACCGGACAAGGCCGCTCCGCCTGGAGCTTATGCGCCCCCAGGCCGCCGCCTTTATCCCGGACATTCTTTTATTATAATTGTAGTGATATCTATCCTGTGCGGGCGCCGTCTGCCCGCGCAAATCAGTGACCGGAGGTTTTTACTATGGCTTTGGACAAGCAGTGGTTCCAGCAGATGGAGGACCGCATCCCCAAGGGAGAGGTGCGCACCCGGTTCGCCCCTTCCCCCACC
>JAHZFC010000029.1:0-9186 GCA_019421525.1 Clostridiales bacterium | reverse complement strand
ACCGGGTATATGCACGTGGGCAACCTGCGCACCGCCCTGTACACCTATCTCATCGCCCGCCACGCCGGGGGCAAGTTCATCCTGCGCATCGAGGACACCGACCAGGGCCGCCTGGTGGAGGGCGCCACCGACATCATCTACGCCACCATGCGCAAGTGCGGCCTGACCTGGGATGAGGGCCCCGACGCGGGCGGCCCCGTGGGCCCCTATATCCAGACGGAGCGGCGGGATCTGTACGGCAGGTACGCCCGCCTGCTGGTGGAGAAGGGCTGCGCCTACTACTGCTTCTGCCAGAAGGAGGAGAGCGAGGAAGAGCCCGGCCAGTTCGGCCATCAGGCCGATCCCTGCCGGGCCCTGTCCCCCGCCGAGGCCCAGGCCCGGGTGGACGCCGGGGAGCCCTACGTCATCCGCCAGAAGATCCCCGAGGGCACCACCACCTTCCACGACGCGGTATACGGCGACATCACCGTGGACAACAGCGAGCTGGACGACCAGATCCTCCTCAAGTCCGATGGCCTGCCCACCTATAATTTCGCCAACGTGGTGGACGACCACCTCATGGGCATCACCCATGTGGTCCGGGGGGCCGAGTACCTGTCCTCCGCCCCCAAGTACGACCTGCTCTACAAGGCCTTCGGCTGGGAGATCCCCACCTACGTCCACTGCGCCTCCGTCATGATCGCCGACCCCGAGACCGGCGCGGTGCGCAAGATGTCCAAGCGCAGGGGCGACCCCTCCTACGAGGACCTGATGGCCCAGGGCTATCTGTCTCAGGCGGTGGTCAACTATGTGGCCCTGCTGGGCTGGGCCCCCCACGGGGAGCTGAGCGAGCGGGAGTTCTTCACCCTGCCTGAGCTGGTGGACGCCTTTGACATCTCCGGCATCTCCAAGTCCCCCTCCGCCTTTGACATGGACAAGCTCAACTACTTCAACGCCACCTATCTCCGCTCCATGTCCCCGGAGGAGTTCGCCCAGGCGGCGGAGCCCTATATCCGCCAGACGGTGAAAGATCCCGCCTATGACGCCGCCGCCATCGCCGCCCTGCTCCAGGCCCGGTGCGAGAAGCTCACCGATATCCCGGAGAAGGTGGACTTTTTCGACGCCCTGCCTGACTACGACGTGGAGCTGTTCACCAACAAGAAGTCCAAGACCAACACCGAGGTGTCCCTGAAGATGCTCCACGACGCCGTCCCCGTCCTGTCCGCCCTGCCCGAGTGGACCCAGGAGGCCATCCACGACGCGCTGATCGGCCTGGCCCAGTCCCTGGGGGTGAAGAACGCCACCCTCATGTGGCCGGTGCGCATCGCGCTGGCGGGCAAGACAGTGACCCCCGGCGGGGCCGTGGAGATCTGCCATATCCTCGGCAGGGACGAAGCCCTGCGCCGCATCCAGCTGGGCATCGAGAAGCTGGAGGGGTGAGGCCCCGCCGGGGCCCCCGAAATATCCCAATGCTCGGGCGAAATAAATCCGCCCTCCGCCAAGGTTTTCACCAATGGTGAAAACGCTTGTACGCGCCACCCGGCGCGGACGGCGGGGCCGTGGAGATCTGCCACATCCTCGGCAGGGACGAGGCCCTGCGCCGCATCCAGCTGGGCATCGAGAAGCTGGAGGGGTGAGGCCCCGCGCTTTCGAAGAAAGGACCATAGCTGAGACTATGATGGACAAACACGCGATCTGCGCGCTCCTGGACCGCCAGGGCGTCTGGCATGAGGTGACGGAGCACCCGGCTGTTTACAACATGGCGGAGGCCGCCGCCATCCCCCTCCCCTACCCGGAGGCGGACGCCAAGAACCTCTTCGTCCGGGATGATAAGAAGCGCAGCTATTACCTCATTACCGTGAAGGGGGACAAGCAGGTGGATCTCAAGCAGTTCCGCCGCACCTTCGGCACCCGGCCCCTGTCCTTTGCGCCCGCGGACGATCTCCTGGCGCTCTTGGGCCTGGCCCCCGGCTCCGTCTCTCCCCTGGGCCTGCTCAATGATGAGGAGCACAGGGTGGAAGCCTTCCTGGACCAGACATTCCTGGACGCCCCCGGCCTCATCGGGGTCCATCCCAACGACAACACGGCCACCGTCTGGCTCAGAACGGAGGACCTGATCGCCATCATCCGCTCTCACGGCACCACCCTTCATCTGGCCCCGCTGTGACGGCGGGCCCGGGCCATCCTGAAAAAGCCCCTGGAGCTGTCGCTCCAGGGGCTTTCTGTGTTCAGGACGCGGCCTCCCCTGTCCGGGCGGGGCGGACGCCGGATGATCCAACCATTCTTACCTCAAATGTCTTAGGCCCTATCTGCAAAAGGCGATGTACCCGGCCTGGGTGGGATGGTCCGCGATGAGCGCCCCCTTCTCTTTGGCCGCCCGCAGGGCGATGAGCAGGTCCGCCCCGGCGGCCACGAAGTTCACCGCCATGGTAAGTACAGACACCGTTCCCGGATAGACGAACAGGAACACCACGCTCCCCGTCCCCAGCACCAGGAAGGGCAGCAGGACCCCCACCAGATACTGTCCCCGGGTCAGGGCTGACTGGCAGGAACAACTGGGCATCATTGCATTGATATTAAAGCGGACCACGCTCCAGCCTTTTCCACTTGACAGTGCCCAACCGATACCATGCAACAACTCATGTATCACCACTGAAACGGCAATGATCGCTACAAACATGATGTAAAAAGAAATCCCGCCGATCTCCAGCAGATGCGCCCGCTCGACCAAGACAAAGCGATACGCTAGGCCAAAGATCATGATGAACGGAAGTGCGCAAGCGACCCCTAAGACCATAGCTTTTCCAGAAGAGATCGTAACATCTTTTTCTCTGTATCCATTTTCCTTCAGATCAGCTTGCACCTTGTTGATATCCTCATGATCGTTTTTTGCTTTCATTATGGCACCTCCCGATTTACATGCTTGATCCTACGGGCTCAGTATATATTATTCCATTCTTAATGTCAATTATTTCTTTCATTTCGAGAAAAATAAATAGCCGTCAAAGACGGCTATAAGATGATACGGCATTTCACTCTCTATGCTTTAGGATGAAGATACCCACTATCTCGACAGCAGCAGTTATATTGAATATGAGCTGGACCACATTTACAGCTAGGTAGGCATCCAATGCAAGGACTTCTTCATCAGGCGATAGCTGGATAGAAATATACTGCATATAATGGCTGAATAGCGTAGCGCAAAGGGCAAAACAGATCAACGCCACGATGCTTGCCTTACCGATGATCTTTCTGCCGCGCTCATCCCGGCTGCTTTTACAGAAAAACAGATATAAGAGGGCGATAAATAGCAGGGCTCCAATGATCATATTAACGAAAGTCACCTGTCGATCAGACAGCAAGGAATAGAACAAACTCTCCATTTTCTATGCCTCCCGAAAGTCAAACAGATCCTCAATGGTGACGCCGAACACCTGGGCGATGCTGTACGCCAGCAGCATGGAGGGGTTATAGCGGTTGCGCTCCAGCTGGATGATGGTCTGGCGGGACACCCCCACCAGGTCGGCCAGCTCCTGCTGGGTCATCCGCCGGGTAGCCCGGTAGACGTGGATCTTGCTGTCGAAGGTATATCTGCTCTTCCCCGCCATGGGCCCGCCCCCTTTCCCGTTCCCGCCCAATATAACATATTTCTTGCATTTTGTAAATGAAAGCCGGGCAAAAAACAGCCGGAGGGACCTGTGGTCCCTCCGGCCGGGGAAAAAGGCGCAGCCTGCCGCCGGATCGGCTGCCCCCCGCTACATCCTTCGTCTGCGCTCTCCCTGTCCGGCCATGTCTCATCCCCCGCCTTCTCCTGCCGCCCGCTTTTTCCGCAGCTCATGGCGCAGGTAGTCCAGCCGCTCCAGCTGCCGCTCCCGGAAGTGGATCTCATCCAGGGCCGCCTCCCGCTTCCGCTCCAGCATCTGCAGGCGGGCCCCATCGGCCCCCTCCCCCTCCAGCAACAGGCGCATGTAGGTCTCCACCTCCTGAGAGGTGAAGCCGATGTCGTGGAGGGTCATGATGATGCTCAGCCGCTCCAGGTCGGTGTCGTCATACTGCCAGGCCCCCATGACCTTCTTCACCGCTCCGCACAGGCCCCAGCTCTCATACTCCAGGAGGATCTTCCTGGGGATCTGGTATCGCTCGCTGGCTTCCTCCATGGTCATGCCCTCACCCCCGATCTTCGGCCCGCGGCCGTTCCGGACGGCCCTTGCCGGCCAGCCCCCCGCCGGGGGCGCGCCGCTGCCGTCTGCGGTCTTATTTTACGGTGGAGGGGCAAAAATGTAAAATACCTATGCCGTATCCCAGGGCATGCCCGGTGTGTATGCCTGCCGCGGCGCAATGTGGCCCATGTCCGGAAACCCTTGGGGCGCAAGGACTTTCCCAACAGTCGAGGGACTTTTTCGCCTGTTTCTCTTGACATTTTCGCCGCCTGCGGCTAGGGTGGGGGCAGTGAAACGCAACTGGAGGTATCCCTATGGAACAAAAAAATTCATTCGGACGATACATCCGCCAAAAGCGGCTGGACAACCGGCTCACCCAGAAGGAGCTGGCCAGCCGGCTCCACGTCACCGAGTCGGCGGTGTCCAAATGGGAGCGTGACATGAGCTACCCCGACGTGTCCATCATCCCCGACGTGTGCCGGGCCCTGTCCATCACCGAGCACGAGTTCTTCACCGCCTGCGACGATGAAAAGGAGCACGCCCAGCGGCGGGAGGCGGAGGTGGGCCGCCGGGTGACCGCCGCCTGGAAGTGGTTTTTCTACATCAGCTATGGCATCGCCGTCGTCACCTGCTTCATCTGCGACCTGGCCATCTTCCACACTCTGGACTGGTTCTGGATCGTGCTCACCAGTTTGATGCTGGCCTTCTCCTTCACCAACCTGCCCCTTTTGGTGAAGAAAGAGCGGCTGCCCATCTGCCTGGGCGGGGCCACGGTGTCCCTGTTCCTCCTGCTTCTGGCCTGCTGGGTCTACACCGGAGGTATATGGGTGCTGGGCGGCCTTGCCATCACGGCGGTGTCCCTGCTCCTCCCCTGGGGGGTGTGGGCGATCTGGCGGTTCTACTCTCTCCACGTCCCGCCCCTGTCCATGGCCCTCTTTTCCGTGTGGCTGTTCGCCCTGCTGTCGGTGATCTGGGCCTTCACCGGCGGGGACTGGCTGTGGATGATGGGCTTCCCCATCGCCGGCTATTTCCTTCTCTTTGCGTGGGCGGGCTTCGCCGTCTGCTATTGGCTGCCGGTGAACGGCTGGCTCAAGGCCGGGCTGGTGGCCCTGCTGGTCACCTTCATCATCCCCCTGGGCAACTGCCTGTCCAACTGGATGATGCCTGATCAGAAGGTCCCCTATCTGACGGACTACTTCGCCTTTGACCGCATCCTGACCCACGAGAGCATCAACGGCTTCTCCTGGATCAACGTGCTGGTGTTCGCCCTCATGCTGCTCCTCTCCGCCGTCCTGCTCATCGCCGGAGCCGTCCTGGAGGTCCGGCGGCGGCGCGCCCCAGCTCCCCCCCGGGCCCAGCAGCAGGGGTAAGGCCCCGTACGCCCTCCCGCCTGCTCGCACCGTGCCCCTGTCCGTCAGTTCCCTGATATCTGTATGATTCGGAGGTCTCAACATGAAAAAGCTCATTTCCCTTGCCCTTTGCCTTGGGCTGACCAGCTTCGTTCTGGCCGGCTTCTCCGGCGACAGCGAGCCGTTCTCCCAGAAGGAGCACACCGCCGACCCGGCCCAGGTGGGAGCGATCAGCATCGATGTGCGCGACAGACAGATCGAGGTGTCCGCTTCTGAGGACGGCCTGATCCACATCACCTATTCCGAGAACAGCAAGGAGACCTATGACATCTCCGTCTCCGACGATGCCGTCCTGACGATGACCAGCGTGAGCAACAAGGAATGGACGGATATGATCGGCGGAAAGCCCTCAGACCAGGACCGGATCATATCTCTGCAGCTCCCGGACGCGCTTTTGAGCTCCCTCACACTGTCCACCACCAACGAGGACATCACGCTCTCCCCGCTGGCCGTGACCGGGAGCGTCACCCTTTCCTCCAACGGCGGGGATATCTCCTTTGACGCCCTGGATGTGGGCAGCACCCTGTCCCTGACCGTCAAAAACGGAAATATCTCGGGAACGGTCGCCGGCAGCTATGACGACTTCTCCATCCAGTGGGAGGGCAAAAAGGGCGACAGCAACCTGCCCGAACAGAAAGACGGCGGAGAGAAGGCGCTGTATGTGTCCAGCAACAACGGCGACGTCATGGTGGAATTCGTGCCGTGAGCGCCGTCAGCCGCTCGTCCGCGCCCCGTTTCCCGCCCCGGACCAGTCGTGTCCGGGGCTTTGGCTTGTCGAAAAAGCCTCGCAGAGTTCGTGCCGTCAGGCGCGAAGAAATTGAAATTCGTTTTCGACCGCGACATGTGCGTGGACGAAAACACCGCTCGGCCCGCAAACGTGCGGACTGTCCGCTGCAGCGGTCAGTCCGTGCGCTGCAGCGGGCCGTTTTCGCCGGGGATGGGGCTTTGTCCCCGGCGAGAGACTGTCGAAAATTCTTTTTCGACAGTCTCAGAAAAAATCCTCTTGCGCCCGGGGGATAAATCAGGCATAATAAAGGGTAGGCTATTTTCGGGACGGGCCCTTTCGTCCCATCCCCATATCACAATATATAAACAGAACTGAGGGAGCTTTTATGCCTGATCTGCCTGAGCACCACCTGTCCTCCTGCTATCTGGAGATCTCCCGCGCCGACCTGGCCCACAACGCCCAGGCGGTATGCAGCTATGTGAACGTCCCTGTCATCGGTGTGGTCAAGTGCGACGGCTACGGGGTATCCGGCCCGGAGGCCGCCGCCGCGTGGGTGTCCGCCGGTGTCACCACTCTGGCCGTGTCCGACCCCGCCGAGGCCCTGGCCCTGCGCTCCGCCGGCTTTACGCAGCAGGACATTTTGCTGCTGGCCCCGGTGGCGGACGGTGTGCTGCTGGACGCCCTGCTGGACGCCGGGGTGATCCTCACCGTGTCCGGCCCCGGCTGCGCCCGGTCCTACGCCGGGCGGCGGGAGGGAGCGCCCGTCCGGGTCCATGTGGCGGTGGACACCGGCATGGGCCGCTTCGGCACCCGCTGGACGGACACGGAAGAGCTGCTGGAGGTGTACCGCACCCCGGGACTTGCCTTCGAGGGCATCTTCTCCCACTTCGCCGCCTCCTTTGAGGCGGGCAGCACCCAGACCATGGCCCAGCTGGAGCGGTTTTTGTCCGCCGTCTCCGCCCTGGAGGGGCAGGGGGTCCGGGTGGGTATCCGACATATCGCCAACTCCTGCGCCGCCCTGCGCTTCCCCGAGACGAGGCTGGACGCCGTCCGGGTGGGCTCCGCCCTGGTGGGCCGCCTGCCGGTGTCCGTGCCGGTGGAGCTCAAACGGGTGGGGGTGTTCAAGGCCGGAGTGGTGGACCGCCGGGTGCTCCGGAAGGGGGACACCACCGGCTACGCCTCCATCTGCAAAATGAAGCGGGACACCGATGTGGCGGTCATCGCCATCGGCCACCACAACGGCTTCGGGCTGCGCAAGCAGCCCGACCGCTGCCGCGCGCTGGACCTGCTGCGCGCGGTGAAGCAGGCGCTGGACCACTGCCGCCGTCCCCCTGTGGTCCGCTGGCAGGGGAAAGCCCTGCCGGTGGTGGGCCGCATCGGCACCCAGTACACCCTGGTGGACGCCTCGGGCACGGAATTGAAGCCCGGGGACATGGTCACCGCCGAGGTGGATATGCTCTTCCCCAATCCCCACCGCAACTACATTTGACTTTGAGGTGATACCCGTGTATCAGATCGTTTCCAAGGGCGACGACAATGGCCGCGCCCAGATGGAGGCCTTTGTCTCCACCCATCCCAAGGGCCACTTCCTCCAGTCCACCTATTGGCCCGCCGCCAAGCCCCAGTGGGGCTGGCGGGGGGTGCTGTCCAAGGATGAGAACGGCGCGGTCCGGGGCGCCCTGTCCATCCTGATCCGGCGCATGCCCGGCGGCTTCTCCCTGATGTACGCCCCCCGGGGCCCGGTGTGCGACATCCGGGACACCGCCGTGATGCGTGAGCTCTTCGACGGCGCGGCCCAGGTGGCCAGGCAATGCAAGGGCTATCTCATGCAGATCGACCCGGACGTACTCAACTCCGACGATCAGTTCAGGGCCGATATGCAGTCCCTTGGCTTTGCCTGCGAGGGGGACAGCCTCAACTTCGAGGGCATCCAGCCCCGGTTCGTCTTTCGACTGGACATCCAGGGCAAGACCGAGGAGGAGGTGCTGGCCCACTTCGAGCAGAAGACCCGCTACAACGTCCGCCTGGCCGCCAAGAAAGGGGTCACCACCCAGTTCTGGTCCGGGGACGGGGCCAGCACCGACGAGGCCCTCACCGCCTTCGCCGACATCATGCAGACCACCGGCAAGCGGGACAAGTTCCTGGTGCGCAGCAAGGAGTACTTTGCCAACATGCTCCGCGCCCTGGGCAAGCATTCCCGGCTGTACCTGGCCTATCTGGACGGGCAGCCCATCTCCGGCACCATCGCCAGCCAGTACGGCGACAAGACCTGGTATATGTACGGCGCGTCCTCCAATGAGCACCGCAACGTCATGCCCAACTACCTGCTCCAATGGGAGATGATCCGCTGGGCCATCGAAGGGGGCTGCCGCATCTACGACTTCCGGGGCGTGTCCGGCGACCTGTCCCCCGACAACCCCCTGTACGGCCTGTACCGATTCAAGAAGGGCTTCAACGGCGACTTCTGCGAGTTCTGCGGCCAGTTCACCATCGTCTACAAGCCCCTGGTGAACAAGGGCATGGACGTGGCCATGAAGTGCTACAAAAAGCTGCGCCACCACCTGGCCATGAAAAAGTCCAAAGAGAATTGATATTGACAGAAAAAAGGGCGCGTTGCAGAAATGAGATCTGCAGCGCGCTCTTTTTCGCTATTTACAAAAACTCATACAGAAAGCGCAGGTCGTCTTTCCCGCCCCCTCCCCCCGCCAGGCGCGCCCAGCAGCCGCCATGTCAGGCGCGCCCCGTGGGCCGCAGGGGGTGGTGTCTTAGTCGGCATCAGCGGCAGCGGCGCAGGGGGTAGGGGGTGTCCCAGTTACCTCAGCGCCGGACGGGATGGGGCGCACTTTCCTATCCTGTGCCCCCGTAAAACGGGGGTCCGGGGGTGCAGGCGCTTGGGACATGGCCCGCCCTT
>JAHZFC010000028.1:252-17363 GCA_019421525.1 Clostridiales bacterium | reverse complement strand
GCCATGCTGGTGGAGGACTACAAGGGCAACCAGCTGCTGCTGTTCGCCTCCCTGTGGTCCATCAACTGGACGGCGGAGCGCAACAAGCAGCTCACCCTGCTGGAGTTCGGCGGGGCGAAGTTTTGACCGGCCGGGCCCGGACAGGACCGGCTGGGCAGCACCCCATAACAGACGCAAACGGAAAGGCTCCTTCTGCCGTGTGGCAGACGGAGCCTTTCCGTTTGTCAAAAAGCCTCGCAGAGTTCGCGCCGGCAGGCGCGAAGAGATCCAAATATGTTTTCGGCCAGGGCGTGTACCTGGACGAAAACACTTCTCGGCCCGCAAACGTGCGAACTGTCCGTATTTAGCGGACAGTGAGTGCGCTGCCGCGGGCTGTTTTCGCCGGGGATGGGGCTTTGTCCCCGGCGAGAGACTGTCGAAAATACTTTTCGACAGTCTCAAGCGCTCCGTCTGCCACACGGCAGACGGAGCGTTTTTTGGATGAGCTTCAGGAGCCAGGCTCCACCAGGGTCAGGCAGCCGTCCTGGTCGTACTTCAAAAGCTGGATCTCCATGCGGGTGTTCCGGGCGATGTCCCGCATCTTCACCGCCTCGGTGACAGTGGCCACCAGGGTGTAGGCCACGCCGTGCTTCTTGGCCCGGCCGGTGCGGCCGATGCGGTGGATGTAGTACTCCTGCTCGTCGGGCACGTCGTAGTTGAACACCACATCCACGTCGTCGATGTCCAGCCCCCGGGCGGCCACGTCGGTGGCCACCAGCACCCGGATCTTGCCGTCCTTGAACTTCTTCAGGGTCTGCTCCCGCACCCGCTGCTGGATGTCCCCGTGGATGGCCTCGCAGGAGATGCCCCGCATCTTCAAAAGGCCGGCGAGCCGGTCGGTCATGTTCTTGGTGTTGCAGAAGGCGATGGCCCGCTCATAGCCCCCGGCGTTCAGCAGGGCCACCATGGTGTCCAGCTTCTGCTCCCGGCCGGACAGCTCGATGCGGTACTGCTGGATGTCCGGGCGGTTCTCCTCCACCGGGCGGACGGTGATCTCCACCGGGTCACGCTGGTACACCCAGGAGATGTCCATCACCTCCCGGCTGATGGTGGCGGAGAACAGCCCCAGGTTCTTCCGGTGGGGCATCTTGTCCAGGATGCGGGTGACATCCTGGATGAAGCCCATGTCCAGCATCCGGTCCGCCTCGTCCAGCACCACGGTCTGCACGCTGTCCAGCTTGACGGTGCGCCGCTTCATGTGGTCCATGAGCCGGCCGGGGGTGGCCACCACGATCTGAGGCTTGTTCTTCAGCTGGGTGATCTGCTTGTCGATGGGCTGGCCGCCGTACAGGCACACCACCCGCACTCCCTCCCGGAAGGCGCACAGGTCCCGCAGCTCGTCCCGGATCTGGATGGCCAGCTCCCGGGTGGGGGCCAGGATGAGGCCCTGGATCTGGTCGGACTCCGGGTCCACATGCTCCACCATGGGGATGCCGAAGGCATAGGTCTTGCCGGTTCCGGTGGGGGCCTTGGCCACCACGTCCTTCCACTCCATGAAATAGGGGATGGCGCCTCCCTGGATGGCGGTGGCCTGGGTGAAGCCCTTCTTGTCCAGGGCCTTTCGGGTGGCCTCGGACAGGTCCATGTCCTTGTAATAGTAGATGTCGGATACTACTTCGCCGTTGATCTCCATATCGTCGTTCCTTTCTCTTGTGCCTGATCCAAGGTCCCCGTCCGCAGACACCCGTCTTAGGAACGCCGTTTTCCTCCGGCGCGACCTCAAATCTTGTCCTCCCCGGGGGAGAGGACAAAACAGCATCGTAAAATATTGGGGCACGGATGGTGACTGGATGCCCCGCTGTCCTGTGATCCCATGATATCACAGGGGAAACCGTCATGCAACTAGATCCAATGGCCAGCCGGGAAAGCCCAGGCCCGCCCACACCGCCAGGGCGATCTGGAGCAGAGCCAGCAGGGGCAGGCCGATGTGGAAAAAGCCCTTTTTGGTCTTGTGGCGGAACAGCCGCATGCCCGCCGTGGCACCCACGCCGCCGCCCAGGATGGCCACCGCCCACAGGGTGCCCTCGGAGATGCGCCAGCGGCTCCGTTTGGCCTTGAACTTGTCCTGGGCGAACAGGGCGAAGGCCAGCAGGCTCAGGACCGCCAGCCAGATGAGCACGAAGCGGCCCAGATCATTCATGGTTCAGCTGCGACTCCAGGTACTCCTCGTAGGTGCACCGGCGGTCGATGAGCTTGCCGTCAGGGGTGAAGTCAAAGATGCGGTCAGCCACCGTCTGCACCAACTGGTGGTCGTGGGAGGACACCAGCACGTTGCACTTCACTGCCTCCAGGCCGTTGTTCAGCGCGGCGATGGACTCCAGGTCCAGGTGGTTGGTGGGCTGGTCCAGCAGCAGCACGTTGGCCCCGGACAGCATCATCCGGGACAGCATGCACCGGACCTTCTCCCCGCCGGAGAGCACCTTGACGGGCTTGTAGATGTCGTCCCCGGAGAAGAGCATCCGGCCCAGGAAGCCCCGCAGATAGCTCTCGTGCTGGTCCTCGGAGAACTGGCGCATCCAGTCCAGGATGTTCAAATCGCAGTCGTTGAAGAAGGGGGAGTTGTCCTTGGGAAAATAAGAGAAGGTGGCGGTCTGGCCCCACTTCACGCTGCCCTCGTCAGGCTCCCACTCCCCGGTGAGGATCTTGAACAGGGCGGTGTGGGCGTTCTCGTTGTCCCCCACGAAGGCGATCTTGTCCCCGTGGCCCACGATGAAGGACACCTTGTCCAGCAGCTTCACCCCGTCCACCGTCTTGGACACATCGGTGACGAACAGGATGTCCTTGCCCACCTCCCGGTCAGGGGAGAAGCCCACCCAGGGATAGCGCCGGGAGGAGGCGGGAAGCTCCTCCACCGTCAGCTTGTCCAGCAGCTTGCGCCGGGCGGTGGCCTGCTTGGACTTGGACTTGTTTGCGGAGAAGCGGGAGATGAACTCCTGGAGCTCCCGGATCTTCTCCTCGTTGCGCTTGTTCTGCTGCTTGATGAGGTTCTGCACCAGCTGGGAGGATTCGTACCAGAAGTCGTAGTTGCCCACGTACATCTTGATCTTGCCGTAGTCGATGTCCACGATGTGGGTGCACACGGTGTTGAGGAAGTGCCGGTCGTGGGACACCACGATGACGGTGCCCTCATAGTCCATGAGGAAGTCGTTGAGCCACTCCACCGCGGCGATGTCCAGGTTGTTGGTGGGCTCGTCCAGCAGCAGGATGTCCGGATTGCCGAACAGGGCCTGGGCCAGCAGTACCTTCACCTTCAGCCGGGCGTCCAGGGTGGCCATATCGTTGTAGTGGTACTCGGTGCCCACTCCCAGGCCCTGGAGGATGCGGGAGGCGTCGCTCTCCGCCTCATAGCCGCCCATCTCGGCGTACTCCGCCTGGAGGTCCGCCGCCCGCAGGCCGTCCTCGTCGGTGAAGTCCTCTTTCTCATACAGGGCGTTCATCTCGTGGCCGATGTCGTACAGCTTCTGGTTGCCCATGATGACGGTGTCCATGACGTTGTAGGCGTCGTAGGCGTTCTGGTCCTGCTTGAGCACCGACATGCGCACGTTGGGCAGGATGGACACCTCGCCGCTGGAGGGCTCCAGCTGGCCGGAGAGGATCTTCAGGAAGGTGGATTTGCCCGCGCCGTTGGCGCCGATGATGCCGTAGCAGTTGCCCCGGGTGAATTGCAGGTCCACATGGGAGAACAGGGGTTGTCCGCTATAGTTCAGGGACAGGTCGGATACAGTGATCATGACATACTCCTTCATTGCGCCCCGCCGCCGCGCCGTGGCGGTGAGGGCGGAGATCGATACAAACTGCCAGATATCATACCATAAAACAGATGGAAATGGTAGAGGAAGTTTGCCCAAAGCCCGCTTGCCACAGCGGGGCGTACTATGCTATCATGTAAAGGAAAGCGGTACATGTGCCCGGAAGGAGGCGGACCAGATGAAAAAGAGGCATTTCTGGCCGGTGGTGGCGGTGGTGCTGGTGGTGTTCACCGTCTGCCTGATCATCACGGTGGTGGGTCCAGGGGGATAGCCGGGAGGGCCTGACGCCCGGGGCGGCTCAGGCCGCCCCGGGTATATGTTATCCCAGCATCACGTCCAGCAGCATCATCACCAGAAAGCCGGCCATGACGCTCACCGTGCCCACATGGGAGTGCTCCCCCAGATGGGCCTCGGGGATGAGCTCCTCCACCACCACATAGATCATGGCCCCGGCGGCCAGGGAGAGCAGCCAGGGCATGACCCCGGCGATGCTCCCCGCGGCCAGCACGGTGAGCAGGCCGAAGATGGGCTCCACCACCCCGGACAGGGCGCCGTAGACAAAGGCGCGAGGCTTGCTCAGCCCCTCCGAGCGCAGGGGGAGGGCCACCGCGGCCCCCTCGGGGAAGTTTTGCAGGGCCATGCCCAGGGCCAGGGCCATGGCGGCGGCCAGGGAGCCGCTGGAGGTGTCCCGGGCGGCCACGGCAAAGGACAGGCCCACCGCCATCCCCTCGGGGATGTTGTGGAGGGTGACCGCCAGCACCAGCATGGTGGTCCGCTTGAGCCGGGCGGGCAAGCCCTCGGGCTGCTCGCTGTCCAGGTGGAGATGGGGCAGCAGCCGGTCCAGGGCCATGAGCATCACCGCCCCCAGCACAAAGCCCCCTCCCACCGGGAGGATAGGGCTCTGCCCGGCCTCCCGGGCCATGTCCATGGCGGGGATCAGCAGGGACCAAACCGCCGCGGCGGTCATGACCCCGGCGGCAAAGCCCAGGAAGATCTTCTGGGTGTTGGAGGACATGTCCTTCCGGAAGAAAAAGACCATGGCCGCCCCCATCACCGTGGCCAGGCAGGTGAAGCCGGTGCCCATCAACGTGTAGAGCAGTTCACGCAGCAGCATGGAAAAACTCCTTTTCACTATCGAGAATATTTCTTGTTTATGATACTACGGGGGCACGGCTCTGTCAACCGGCAGAAAAAAGCAGGAAAACCGTAAGAAAATCGTAAGGACTTTCCCCGGGGGATGTGGTATGATCAGCTCAGACGGGCGGCCCGGCGGACAGAGAGGAGCGGAAAGGGTATGCACAGTCATCTTTATTACAGGATCATGGAGTATGTGTCCGACTTTGCCAGCATACTTCCCCCGGTCCTCCTGGCGGCGGTGGTGTACGCCCTGGCCCGGCGGCTGTGGCTGAAGCGGCGGGGCCTGCCCCGGAACAGCTGGGGCAACGAGGGGGCGCGGCTGCTGCTGGTGTGCTGGCTGGCTGGGATGCTGTGCCTGGTGTGGACCCCGCCGCACTTCTGGCACAACCTCCAGTACCTCATCCGGTACGGCTGGCCCACGGAACTGGCAAACGAGTGGTTCCGGGGGGGCTTCTCCTTTACCGTGTCCTTCCCCAGCCTGGTGTGGCAGGCGCTGTCCGGCGGCTCCTGGCAGGTGCTGGGCAACGTGCTGCTCTATCTCCCCCTTGGCCTGCTGCTGCCTCTGGTGTGGAAAAGGGCCAGCTGGTGGCGGGTGACAGCGGCGGGGCTGGCCCTGTCCCTGGTCACTGAGCTGGTCCAGCCGGTGGTGGGGCGGAGCTTCGACGTGGACGACCTGATCGCCAACACCCTGGGGGCGCTGGCTGGCTATGGGGTGTTCGCCCTGGTGCGGCTCGCGGCGCCCCGGGCGGTGGCGCGGTGCAGGTCCGGGGCGCGGAGGAGGACGGCGGAGCCGTCCGAGTGACTGCCGATCGTTCGGGCCGATGAAAATGGGAGACCTGCGGGGGAGAGCCGCCCCCGCAGGTCTTTTTTTGCCTCAAAGCGTGCGGAAAGGGGAGAGGCGCGGGCATTGCGGGGATGCGGAGCGGGCGGAACGGGAAAGAGAGGCTGGAGGAGAACGGTGACGGCTTTGGCCGGTCTCCGCCGCCTGTCCCGCCCAGACGGCCAGTTGTCCCAAAGGGCTGGACGGCGGGGGCGGCGCCGGGTATACTAAAGGTGACGAGAGGGGGAGGGGACATGAAGGTAGAGCTGCGCATCGACCCGTCGCTGCGGCGGACCCAGGTGGTGGTACATGCCCCGGCCAACACGCCGGAGGTCCAGGAGCTGGTCCGCCGCCTGAGCGCGGAGGGCGCCGTCCCCACCATCACCGCCTTCCGGGGGAGCGAAGCCCTCATCCTCTCCCTGGGGGACATCCTCCGGTTCTTTGCCGACGGCAAGGGGGTATCCTGCCAGACTGCCGGGGGCGTGTACGCCGTCCGCCAGCGGCTGTACGAGCTGGAGGAGGAGCTGGAGGGCACCCGGTTCGTCCGGGTGTCCCACTCGGAGATCGTCGACCTGAACAAGGTGTCCGCCCTGGACCTGTCCATCACCGGCACCATCAAGATGACCCTGGAGGGGAATGTGACGGTGTACGTCTCCCGGCGGTATGTGAAGAAGATCAAGCAGGTGTTAGGACTGTGAAAGGAGGAGTCGTCATGCTGATCGATGACAGAAAACAGGTCTTGGTCCGGGTCCTGATCGGGGGGATCATCGGCGTGGCTGTCCTTATTCCGGTGGGCGGGCTGTTCAACGACCTGGTCAGCGGCGGCCTCATCGCCATGGGCGGCCAGACTCCCTTTCGGCTGGTGAGTGCCGATCTGGAGCGGCTGGTGGGCTCCGTTCCCCTGGCCTTTGCCATTCAATTGGGGCTCTACTTTCTGATGGGGGCTGTGACAGGGGTATCCACCCTCCCCTTTGCGGAGGATGGAAGGACCCTGGTGCTTCGCTCCCTGACCCATTTAGTCCTCACCGCCGGGGCACTCACCCTTACCTGTCTCCTGCTGGGCTGGGCCTGGTCGTGGCAGGCCATGGTGGTGTACCTCGTCCTGCTGGCGGCGGTCTACCTGCTGATCTGGCTGGCCCGGTGGGTGGGGTGGTATGCGGAGCTGACCGCCATCCGGAACAAGCTGGGCCTGGCCCCCGCCCACTCCCTGTTCCATTGGCGGGAGACCCTGCCCTACCTGCCCTTTGCCGTGGGGCTGTGCTGGATGCTTCCGGCGGTGCTCCGGGCCTTCGACCCTGCGGACGTGCCCCTGCTCACCGGGCTGCTCCTGCCCTATGTGCTGCTGCCGGTGGGGGGCTTCTTCTCCGGGGCCACCCTGGGCCGCCGGCAGGGGGTGTGCCCCCTGTACCCCATCCTGTGCGGTCTTTTGTACCTGCCTATGGTATTCATCTTGTATAACCGGACGGCTTTATTCCATTGCGTTATCGTATTTGGGGCTGCTCTGCTGGGCGATCTGGCCGGGGCGGCCCGGCGGCGGGCGGGAAAGGGGGAAAAACCGGCATGAAAGAGAAGGGCCTTCGGCTGTACAATGTGATCTTCCCCATCTGGGTACTGATGTTCTGGCCCACCCCGCCAGTGATCCTGCTCACCCTCCTGGGCAACCTGGTCATCGACGGCCTGGTGGTGTTCCTCACCCTGCTGGCCATGAAGCACCCGGCAAAAGGAAACGTGTTGAGGGGATGCTGGTGGAAGGTTTGGCTGCTGGGCTTTCTGTCCGATCTCATCGGGGCGCTGTGGCTGGCCCTGGGCCTGCTGGGGGCCTGGGCACTGGAGGCGGGCGGGGCCGGCTGGGTGAGCGGCTTCGCCATGGCCATGACCCTTGACCCCTTCCGACACCCCCTGGCCCTGCTCTGGACGGCCATTGGAGTGGCCATTGCCGGGGCGTGCATCTACCTTTTTGACCGCCGGGTGTTCCGGCGCGTGCCGGAGCTGGACCAGCGGCAGGGCCGCATCCTGGCCCTGACCATGGCCGTGGTCACCGCCCCGTGGCTGTTTTTTATCCCGATGTATGCTTGAAAAGCGGGACAGGGCCGGGATTTTTTGCTCCGACCCTTGCAAATCCGGCGAAAAATGATATACTACCCTCTGAGACTGAAACTACAGGAATCGAGGGAACGACTATGGATCGCATCACCATCGCCTCTGTCTTCGCCGACGGGGAGCGCCTGGACGGTCAGACCGTCACCGTCATGGGCTGGGCCCGCACCATCCGGGACATGAAGACCTTCGGCTTTATCGAGCTCAACGACGGCTCCTGCTTCAAGAACCTGCAGATCGTCATGGACGCCAATGTCCTGGACAACTACAAGGACATCGCCGGTCAGAACGTGGGCGCCGCCCTCATCGTCACCGGCACTGTGGTCTTGACCCCCCAGGCCAAGCAGCCCCTGGAGGTGAAGGCCGCCTCCATCACTGTGGAGGGCCCCTCCACCCCCGACTACCCCCTGCAGAAAAAGCGCCATACTGTGGAGTATCTGCGCACCATCCAGCACCTGCGGCCCCGGACCAATCTGTTTTCCGCCGCCTTCCGGGTGCGAAGCGTGGCCGCCCACGCCATCCACACCTTTTTCCAGGACCGGGGCTTCGTCTACGTCCACACCCCCATCATCACCGCCAGCGACTGCGAGGGCGCCGGCGAGATGTTCCAGGTGACCACCCTGGACGTTGCCGATCCGCCCCGGCTGGACGACGGCAGCGTGGACTGGTCCCAGGACTTCTTCGGCAAGCGGGCCAACCTCACCGTGTCCGGCCAGCTCAACGCCGAGAACTTCGCCATGGCCTTCGGCAGCGTCTACACCTTCGGCCCCACCTTCCGGGCGGAAAACTCCAACACCCAGCGCCATGCCGCCGAGTTCTGGATGATCGAGCCGGAGATCGCCTTTGCCGACCTGAACGATGACATGGACCTGGCCGAGGCTATGATCAAGCACATCATCAATTATGTGATGGAGCGCTGCCCCGACGAGATGAACTTCTTCAACTCCTTTGTGGACAAGGGGCTGGTGGAGCGGCTGCGTCATGTGGCGGGGTCCGACTTCGGCCGGGTGAGCTACACCGAGGCCATCGAGCTGCTGAAGAAAAACAACGACAAGTTCGACTACAAGGTGGAGTGGGGCTGCGACCTCCAGACTGAGCACGAGCGCTACCTCACCGAGCAGGTGTTCAAAAAGCCGGTGTTCGTCACCGACTACCCCAAGGATATCAAGGCCTTCTATATGCGCCTGAATGACGACGGCAAGACCGTGGCCGCCGCCGACTGCCTGGTGCCCGGTATCGGGGAGATCATCGGAGGCAGCCAGCGCGAGGAGCGGCTGGACGTGCTGGAGAAGCGCATGGCCGAGCTGGGCCTGGACCCCAAGGACTACTGGTGGTACCTGGACCTGCGGCGCTACGGCTCCTGCCGCCACGCCGGGTTCGGCCTGGGCTTCGAGCGGATGGTGATGTACCTCACCGGCATCTCCAACATCCGGGATGTGGAGCTGCACCCGAGGACCGTGGGCAACGCGGATTTCTAAGGGCTTCACCGGACGTTTGGGCATATGCCGGTCCCCGTCAGCTCCACGTGGGCCCCATCGCAGATGGGGCGCGTAAAGGAGGACACACTCAGCGCCACTTTCCGCTGCCGTTCCCCTGTGCTGCGTTCTTCTGGGGGCGGGCCTGACAAGGCCTAGTTCATGCTGGACATAGGGACCTGCCTGTCCCATGGAACGCACGGGGGGGAACTGCCCCAGAGAGAAGAGACAGAAGGACCGCCCGGCCCCCTGTAGGGGGCCGGGCGGTCCTCTGTTTGTCCGGCGTTTCACCGGGCCAGCTGGAACAGATACCGGTCAGAGGAGAAGTTGGACGCGGAGTAGAGCACCAGCACCGCGTCGATGCCGTTTTCCTCCACATACTGGGAGACGGGAATGTTGTTGTACCGGGGGTCGAACAGGTGGACCTCCTGATAGTCCATGGACAGGAAGGGGGCCAGGGAGTCGGCGTAGGAGTCCCGGATGACCAGCAGCTTGCCATTCTGGGCGTCGGGGTTTTTGATGACGCACAGGGGCTGGTTCCCCCCCAGGAACATGGAGTACTTGTCCTTGACTTCCAGCCGGGACAGGTCGTAGAGGGAGCCGGCCTCCGGCGTGCCCTCGGGGTAGCGGGTGACGGTGGTGTTGCCGGTCAGGCCGCCCTCGGGCACCCAGGTGTACATCTCGTCCGGCTCAATCCAGCTGGCCCCGGCGGAGGACCAGGTGGTGCCGTAAAAGCTGTCGGACACCAGGGTGGGCTCCCCCTCCGGCTGGGTGCAGGAGCCGGTCATGGCGGTCATCAGCGCCTGATAGCCCTGCCAGGCCCCCATGGTGGACCAGTGGTGGTCCGTGCGGTAGAACACGTCATCCCCTGCCAGCACGTCCTTCAGGCCGATCCAGGTCACCCACTCGGAGCACAGCTCTTTGGCCCGGTCCAGGGTGGAGCCGTCGTCCACCAGGGGGGCGTTGTCCGGCAGCCGGTCCGCCCACACATAGCTCTTGTCCGGGATGAGGGAAAAGTAGACCGGGACGATGACGTTTTCCGCCAGCTGGTTGACGTAGCCCACCCGGGTGGCCAGCTCCTCGTCGGACAGGGCACTGAACTGGGCGAACAGGGTCTGCCCGTCGGTGCCGAAGTAGACGTTGTTGTTCTCCTGCTTGCCCAGCAGCCGCTCCGACCAGGCCTTCAGGTGGATCCAATCATCCCGCAGAGGGAATTGGTCGGTGACATAGTCCTGGAAATCTGTCATGAACGCACCGTTTTTCCCAAAGACGCTGTCCAGGGTGGGGGCCTTAAACTGGGTCAGATAGCGGTTCTCCTGCTCGGAGAACTCCCGGTCGGGCAGCACCAGCAGGGCGATGCCGAAGCCGAAGATGAACAGGCAAAACAGAACGGTGATGAAGATGGAATATTTTTTGCTCATGTCAGCACCTCCTGATCAAAAGCGGAAATAGAGGAAGGGATTGTAGGTGCCGTCCACCAGATAGGCGGTGGCCAGCGCCAGTCCGGCCAGCACCAGCACAGGGACAGCCACCTTCCTGCCCCGGGTGGTGAGCTTGGCCCACAGATCTTTTGCCAGGGGAGTGGCGGCCAGGATGGCGATGACCAGGATGGGCAGGTAGTTGCGCAGGTAGTAGAGGAAGTCGGCGTCCATCAGCCCCGCGCCCATGCCGAACATGGCCTTGAGGTAGAGGCCCATGGCGGTGAAGTCCTCCACGGCGAACAGGGCCCAGCCCACCATGACGATGAACAGGCCATACACATGGCCCACCCAGCCGGGCAGCTTGTCCAAGACTTTGGAGAAAAAGAACCGCTCGAACACCACGATGACAAAGTAGTACAGGCCCCAGCTGGCGCCGTGCCAGATGCCGGTGCAGGCCCACACCACAAAGAGGTTGAACACCAGCCGGGCGGGCCCCACACGGTTGCCCCCCAGGGGGATATACAGGTACTCCCGAAACCAGCTGCCCAGGGAGATGTGCCACCGCCGCCAGAACTCGGTGGCGGACTTGGCCAGGTAGGGGTAGTTGAAGTTGGCCAAGAACTCGAAGCCCAGCATCCGGCCCATGCCCACGGCCATGTCGGAGTAGCCGGAGAAGTCGAAGTAGAGCTGGAGGGAGAAGGCCAGGATGCCCAGCCAGGCCCCCAGGGTGGTCAGTTCCGAGCCGGGGGTGGCCAGATACACGTCCCACAGCTGGCCGATGGAGTTGGCCAGCAGCACCTTCTTGGCCAGGCCGATGGTGAACATCTGCACACCCGAGGCGAACTGCTCCGGGGAGTGGGTGCGGTAGGTCATCTGGTCGGCCAGCTCCTTGTACTTGATGATGGGGCCGGCGATGAGCTGGGGGAACAGAGTGACGAAGGTGCCGAAGTTGATGAGGTTCTTGGGCAGCTCGGCATCTCCCCGGTAGATGTCCACCGGGTAGGTCATGGTCTGGAAGGTGTAGAAGGAGATGCCGATGGGCAGCGTCAGGTTCAAAACCGGCATGGGGATGCCGATGTGCTGGAGGGTGGTGGCCACCAGGTCCCAGTACTTGAAGAAGAACAGGATCGCCAGGTTGAGGGCCAGCGAGATGCCCACCGCCCAGCGGGCCCCCTTGTCGTTGCCCTTCTGCTTGCACCGGTGGACGATCAGTCCGGCGAAGTAGTCCAGCACGATGGTGAAGATCATCAGCAGGATATACACCGGCTCTCCCCAGCCGTAGAACAGCAGGTTGAACACCAGCAGCACAAAGTTACGGAATTTCAGGGGAGAGATATAGTAGAGCAGCAATACGGCAGGTAGATAGAGGAACAGAAAATACAGAGAGGAAAATACCATGGTCTCACCTCGGCTTGGAAATTCAGAAGAAAAAGAGGGAGCGGTGGGGCCACCGCTCCCTCAAGTCCACTGTGTCAGCGCTTAGAACAGGGCATTGAAATCGCTCACGATGGCGTCGCAGTCATCATCGACTACCATCATAACATAATTTCCGGAAGATACAACCCTGGAATAGTTGGTCCACCACTCCGTGGGCTCGGGATACCAGGCGCCGCCCTGGATCATGGAGTCGATGCGGGCCTGGAGGATGGCCTTGACCGCATCCACGTCGGAGGAGCTGCTGACCTGGACCAGCACCAGCTCGCCCATGTTCATGGACATCTGGTTGATGTACACCAGGCACTGCTCAGAGGCGATGGCGGACAGGCCGGGGAAGAAGCCGTCCATCAGGGTGGAATCGGCCAGGGACAGGAAGGAGGGCAGCTCATAGGTGCTGATGACGTTCTGGGCAAAGGCGGCCAGGTCCACGCCGGAGGGCTCCTGAGAGGGGGGCGCGGAGGGCTCCTCAGAAGGGGCGGGAGACGCCTCCTCCGTCCAGCGGCAGCGGACGATGCAGGTGGCCTCCAGGCCGTCGGCGGCCCGGGCGGTGATGATGGTCTTGCCGGGGGCCACAGAGGTGACGTTGCCGTTCTGGTCCACGGTGGCCACCGTCTCATCGCTGGAGGTCCAGGTGATGTCGCTCTCCTTCGTGCCGGTGAAGGTGGGCTTGAGCTTGAGCACATAGCCGGCGTAGGTGATGGTGGCGTCGTGCATGCTCAGCTCCAGGGAGGGGTCCACGGTGTCGCCGTCGGTGGGCAGGCCCTCGGAGGGATCCTCAGAGGGAGTGCCGGAGGGCTCACCGGAGGGCTCCTGAGAGGGAGACTCAGAGGGCTCCTGGGAGGTGGACTCGGAAGGCTGGTCAGAGGGCTCCTGAGAGGGCTCGCCGGCGGGCTGGGACTGGGTGGCGTCGGGATCGGGGGAGGGGCTGGTGGTGTCGGACGGGCTGCCGCAGGCGGCCAGCAGGGTCAGGCTCATGACCAGAGCCATCATCAGGGCAAGGACCTTTTTCATTCTTATCTGCTCCTTTTTCTTTTTATTGGAGTTTCAGGTGCGCGCGAAAACTTTGCGGGAAATTTATCCAGCCTGGCCGGCGGCGTTGAAGGCCTCCACCATCTGGTCCTTCTCAGCGCCCACGAACAGGGCCACATAGCTGCCCCGGGTGACGATCTCGGACTGGTTCTGCCAGGCCTCCACCGTGGCGGGATAGAAGGCGCCGCCTTCGATCTGGGTGTCGATACGGGCCTGGAAGATCTCCTGGACCTTAGCCACATCGTCGGCATTGGCCACTTCCACCAGGGCCACCTCATAGGCCACAGCGGTGATCATAGGGGCGTAGATCACACATTGCACCGTGTCCACATCGCTCAGGCCGGGGTAGGTCTGCTCCAGGTAGTCGCCGGTGACCTCAGACATGGAGGGGGCATTGTTGGGGTCAGGGAAGACGGAGTTGAACATCTCGGTGTAAAACGCATTCAGGTCGATGGTGAGGGCGTCGCCCGAGCCGCTGTTTCCGGAGTTGCCGCAGGCAGTCAGGGACAGGGCCATCACAGCCGCCAGCAGGATGGAGATCGCTTTTTTCATAGTCATGCTCCTTTTGTGGGATCAAGATATTGTTAAGTGGGCGGGCATCTGACCGCGCCGTTACTCTTTGACGCAGGCAGGGGAAAAAGGTTCCCGCTTTTTTGAAAAAATTTTGCTCTCCCTGGGCCGATCTGTCCCCAGCAGTGGAAAAATTCAAAAAAAACCTTGCGATCCTGGGGAAAGTGTGCTATCATATTTTCTACTTGCAAGGGGCCAGTGCGCCCATCTGACCTTATTTTTCCGAAAGGACGGAGCTGTTATGCCCATTTACGAGCTGATCTTATCCATCGTCTATGTCATCCTGGCTGTGTTCCTGATCGTCGTGGTCATCCTGCAGTCCGGTAAGAGTTCTGGCCTGTCCGGCGCCATCGGCGGCGGCAGCGGCGATACCTTCCTGGCCAAGAACAAGTCCAAGAGCCTGGACGCCCGGCTGGCCAAGATGACCAAGTGGGTGGCCATCGTGTTCATGGTGCTCACCCTGGTGATGTGCTTCTTGGTGTAAAAGACATAGGGCAGAGCGACGAGCCGGCGCGGAGTCATCCGCGCCGGCTTTTTATCTGGGACAGAGGCGGGGCCTCCTGTACGCCGCCGCAGGGCAGGAGGCCGAAATATATTTGACATCCCCTCCGCTTGGCTGTATAATATAACCAAATAAATGGAAAGGAAGGGACGATATATGTATGAAACGGTGAAAAGTAGTCCGCGGACCCAGCCTGCGGATCGGACGCTGATCGGAGGCATACTGCTTTGTGCGGTGCTTTTCGCTGTGGTGGCGGCAATGGTCATCTGGTCTGGCTGGTATCAGCTGCGCTTCCAGCAGTTCATCTCTGACCTTTCCAACAGTACAGCATACGCCTACCAAAACGGTGGCCTCCAGATGGAGGCGGACGGCAAACAGGTACAGGTAGAGGGAGATCTGGTGTATGAGGTCTACCAGGCCGTGGCGTTCGATGGAGCGGGCCGGCTGGCGGAGCGGCCGGACCGGGCGCCTGACGCGGTGCTGACCTATGGCGACGGCTCCCTCCTGGAGCTGTGGGACATGGAGCTGGAGGGATATCAGAGCGACACGGCGGAGGGTGTGCTGCTGCGCTATGTGGACCAGTCCGGGGTGAGCTACTGCTACGATACCGACGGGCTGCGCCTGGACGCTCTGATCAGCCAGATGTCCTCCTAACGGCCCTGGGGAGCGGCTCCCGGGGACAGGAGCGCCAGCCAGCGGCCATCCCGGCACAGGCGGCGCATGCGAAGGAGAAAGGGCCGCAGCCCAGGCGGGCGCTGGTCGGGGGTGGCCCGGCCGGTGAGCGCTGACGGTCCCCGCTGCCAGCTGGTGCGGATGACGGTGCGCAGGGCGCTGTCCACTCCGGCAGGGGTGGTGTTGAAGGCCCGGGCCACGTCCAGACAGACCTGCTTGTTGCCCAGGGCCAGCCATTGCGGCTCGTCCTGGTCCCGGCGGAGGATGTAGAACAGATAGTCATAGCCCCGATAGACCCGGGTCAGCCCCATGGCCCGGAGCAGCTCGTGGATGTTCTGGTCTGCCGCGTCCATCGTCAGACCTCCTTTGACAGGTTTTTCTTATTTTACCGCTGCTGCCCTCCCGCTGTCAACAAAAGGACACGGGGGGGGCAGTTGTCTATTTACGGGGAGCCAAAAGTATGGTATGCTGATCCAGTCAGCCCGGCGGCGGAAAATTTACACTTTGTTAGACAATTCTCCCGCCCGGCGGGGTATAATGTCAACGGATCATCTCAATGACCATAGCTTTTAAGGAGGCCACCCCTTTGATCTACCGAAATGGATACGGTCCCATCGACCGGTTCTGCGCCAAGCATCCCCGCTTTGGCATCCCCAACCTCATGCTGTACATCGTCATCGGCCAGGTGGCCGTGTTCATCCTGGACCTGTTTTTCCGGGGGTCGCTCACCTCCTGGCTGATGTTTTCCCGCAGCGCCATCCTCTATGGCCAGGTGTGGCGGCTGGTGACCTTTATCTTCCTGCCCGCATATAGCGATCCCTTCTCCCTGCTGCTGGGCTGCTACTTCTATTTCTGGATCGGCCAGATGCTGGAGCGGGAGTGGGGGACGGCGAAATTCACTCTGTTCTACCTGTCCGGCGTGGTGCTGTCCATCCTGTCCGGTATGCTGCTGGACTATGCGAACATCTACTATATCAACCTGTCTATCTTCCTGGTCATCGCCACCCTCTACGGGGAGATGCAGGTGCTGCTGTTCTTCATCATCCCCATCAAGATGAAGTGGATGGCCCTCATCGACGTGATTCTCATCCTGGTGGACGTGGTCGGCTATGCCATGGAAGGCGTCTGGATCCTGGCCCTGATGCCCCTGGCCAGCTTTGTCAACTACTTCATCTTCACCTGGCCCTTCTGGGCGGCCAAGCTGGGAGTGGTCCGCCGCCGGGCGGATCCCAAGGTGGTCAACTTCAGGCGGGCCCAGAAGCAGGCGCAGAAACAGGCCAAGGCCACCGGCGGCTACCGTCACAAGTGCGCCGTGTGCGGCATCACCGACGCCGATGACCCCAACATGGAGTTCCGCTACTGCTCCAAGTGCGACGGCTATTACTGCTATTGCATGAAGCACATCAACAACCACGTCCATATCCACCACGACTGAAAAGGGCCCGCGCGTTCCCGCGCGGGCCTCTTTCCGCCTTAGGGGGCATGACCTTTTGGCACGGGGACAAATTTCCCACAGCGCTTGCTATTTTCCTGCAGGTGTGGCAAAATAAGACCGGAAAAATGCCATCGGATAGAAAAAGCGTGAAGGAGGCCCTGTCATGAAGTTCCCACGCCGCATAGCAGCCCTGATCCTGGCCCTGGCGGCGGTGGCCGCGCTGGCCCTGATGCCAGCCCTTGCGGCGGACGGCAGCCCGTCCGCTGACCAGGCCACCATTTTGTTCACCCACGACATGCACTCCCATTTCCTGCCCGCCGACGACGGACAGGGGGGGACCTACGGCGGCTTTGCCCGGCTCAAGACCGTCATCGACCAGCAGAGGCAGCTCCATCCCGGCGCCCTGCTGCTGGACGGGGGGGACTTCTCCATGGGAAGCCTCTTCCAGACCGCCTACTCCACCTCCGCCCTGGAGCTGCGGATGATGGGCGCTTTGGGCTATGACGCCACCACCTTCGGCAACCACGAGTATGACTACCGCGCCTCGGGGCTGGCGGACATGCTGGAGGCCGCCGTGGCCAGCGGGGACCCTCTGCCCGCCATCGTGGAGGCCAACTACCTGCCTCCCCAGGAGGGGGAGGAGGGCTATGACGCCGACGCCCAGGCGGTGTGGGACGCCTTTGCCGACTACGGCGTGGCCTCCTACCTGCTGCTGGAGCGGGGCGGCA
>JAHZFC010000028.1:0-242 GCA_019421525.1 Clostridiales bacterium | reverse complement strand
ACCGGGGTGGACTCGGACGAGTGCGCCCCCATGTCCGGCATGGTGCTCCATGACATCCACACCACCGCCCAGCAGGTGGTGGACGCCGCCACCGCCGCCTGCCTGGAGGCCAACGGGGTGGAGCCGTTGGTGATCTGCCTGTCTCACTCGGGTACCGACGGCAGCGGAAAGGGGGAGGACTACGAGCTGGCCCGGGCGGTGGACGGCATCGACCTCATCATCTCCGGCCACACCCACACCAC
>JAHZFC010000272.1 GCA_019421525.1 Clostridiales bacterium | reverse complement strand
TGGGGGAGGACCGGGACATCCTGTTCTCCCAGAACTACGCCTGTGAGGACTGCGGGGTGTCCATCGAGGAGCTCACCCCCCGGATGTTCTCCTTCAACAACCCCTATGGGGCATGCCCCACCTGCACGGGGCTGGGCTCCCAGCTGAAGGTGGACCCGGAGCTCATCATCCCCAACAAGTCCCTGTCCATCCTGGACGGGGCCATCACCGCCTCGGGCTGGAACCACATCAAGTCGGACGGCATCTCCCGGATGTACTTTGAGGCCCTGGCCAAGAAGTACCGCTTCAAGCTCACCGACCCGGTGGAGAAGCTCTCCCCCGAGGTGATGGACATCATCCTGTACGGAACGAAGGGGGAGAAGCTGGAGCTCCACTACGACCAGCCCCGGGGCAAGGGGACCCTGTATCAGCCCTTCGAGGGCATCATCAACAACCTGGAGCGCCGTTACCGGGAGACCCAGTCCGACGCCATGAAGCGGGAGATCGAGGACTGCATGAGCCAGAGCCCCTGCCCGGACTGCCACGGCAAGCGCCTGAAGCGGGAGGCCCTGGCGGTCACCGTGGGGGGCATCTCCATCCACGACTTCTGTGAAAAGCCGGTGGACGAGGCCCTGGCCTTCCTGGACACCATCCAGCTCAGCGAGACCCAGATGATGATCGCCGACCAGATCTTGAAGGAGATCCGCTCCCGGCTGGGCTTCCTGCGGTCCGTGGGCCTGCAGTATCTGACCCTGACCCGCCAGGCGGGCACCCTGTCCGGCGGGGAGAGCCAGCGGATCCGGCTGGCCACCCAGATCGGCTCCTCCCTGATGGGGGTGCTCTATATCCTGGACGAGCCGTCCATCGGCCTGCACCAGCGGGACAACGACCTGCTGCTGGACACCCTCAAGCACCTGCGGGATCTGGGCAACACCCTGATCGTGGTGGAGCATGACGAGGACACCATGCGGGCCGCCGACTATATCGTGGACATCGGCCCCGGGGCGGGCGTCCACGGGGGCCAGGTGGTGGCCTGCGGCACCGCCCAGGAGGTGATGGACACCCCAGGCTCCATCACGGGAGACTACCTGGCCGGGCGGAAAAAGGTGCCCGTCCCGGCCACGCGCAGGCCGGGCAACGGCCACCAGCTGGTCATCCGGGGGGCGGCGGAGAACAACCTGCGGCACATCGACGTGGCCTTCCCCCTGGGCACCTTCATCGCCGTCACCGGGGTGTCCGGGTCGGGCAAATCCTCTTTGGTCAACGAGATCTTGTACAAGCGGCTGGGGGCGGACCTGAACCGGACCAAGGCCCGGCCGGGCAGGCACGACGGCGTCGAGGGGGAGGAGTTTTTGGACAAGGTCATCGCCATCGACCAGTCCCCCATCGGCCGCACCCCCCGGTCCAACCCGGCCACCTACACCGGGCTGTTCAACGACATCCGGGAGCTGTTCGCCTCCACCCAGGACGCCAAGAGCCGGGGCTACAACGCCGGGCGGTTCTCCTTCAACGTCCGGGGCGGCCGGTGCGAGGCCTGCTCCGGCGACG
>JAHZFC010000271.1 GCA_019421525.1 Clostridiales bacterium | reverse complement strand
CCCCAAGGGGGTGATGGTCCACTCCACAGGGGCCAACAACCCAAATTTGAAGCGATACGTCGGCCCGGACGACGGCCTGCTGGGGGCCAACAGTCACAACAACCACTGGAACCGTTCCGGGGTGGGAGCCTGCGTCCACGCCTTCATCGGCAAGCTGGCGGACGGCTCCATCGCCACCTACCAGACCCTGCCCTGGGATATGCGGGGCTGGCACTGCGGGGACGACGGGAACAATACCCACATCTCCTTTGAGATATGCGAGGACGACCTGACCGACGGGGACTATTTCAGCGCGGTCTACCGGGAGGCGGTGGAGCTGACCGCCTGCCTGTGCGAGATGTATGGCCTTGACCCCCTGGAGGACGGGGTGGTCCTCTGCCACAGCGAGGGCTACCGGAGAGGCATCGCCTCCGGCCACGCCGATGTGGAGCACTGGTTCCCCAGGTTCGGCAAGAGCATGGACGACTTTCGGGCCGATGTGGCCGCGGAAATGGAGGACAGCGACATGAGCTATGAGCAGTGGAAGGAGTACATGGAACAGTACCGCCGGGAGCTGCGGGAAATGCCGGAGAGCGACTGGTTCCAGCAGCAGGACCAGGCCGCGGTGGAGGCCCTGGGCATCTATGAGCCGGACGGCGTGGTGACCTACCCCCAGGACCTGGTCACCCGGGAGCAGGTGGGCGCGCTCATCGCCCGGTATGATGCGCGCCGGGGGTAAGCGGCTGAAGAGCCGCAAAAAGCTGGAGTGGCACAAGATCATCGCCCTGCTGGTCATCATCCTGGGGGTGGTCATCGTGCAGGAGTGCTTCGTGCTCATGTACCTGTGCATCATAAATGGGTACACCGCCACCGCCGCATGGCTCACCGCCGCCGTGGGGCTGGCGGAGGCGGTGACCGGCCTGGGGGCAAAGTGCTATTTCGACCTGGCCAAGAGCGACCACAGCGAGGGCGGCATCACCTTCGAGGCAGCCAAGGCAAAGGGGTTCGCCCAGGATGAGAGCGGCGGGAACAGTCCGCCGGTCTGACCCGAGCCCAGGATACCCCTCCCGCACGGGAGGGGTATTTTTTGCTCATAAGGGAAACATGGATCGCCCTTGCTTTTTGCCATACATTGGAGTATAGTAGAATGGTAAGGCAGAGTAGGAGCGCGCGTGTTGTCCCCCAGGGTGGGGCCAGTGCCGGCGGGACGGGGAGTTGTCCGCCGGACGAAAAGCAGCCGCTTGCAGTGCGCGTTCCGCATCCCGCTGCCGCATGGCGGAGCAATATGGACCTCCTTTGTGCGGCATCCCCGGTCAACGGGCTGCCAAAACAAAAGGAGGTATTCTTATGTCCATTTGCAAATCGCCCTTTACCCCATCCTACTGGCGGCAGGCTGTGCACTCGTTGGGAAACCTGCGGTGCATGACCTTCGCCGCCATCATGATCGCGGTGTGCATCGTGCTCTCGCTCAGCGGCATCAAGGTGGTGCTGGGGGAGAATCTGACCTTCTCCGTCAGCTACCTGGCCAGGGCGCTGTGCTCCCTGGTGTACGGCCCG
>JAHZFC010000270.1 GCA_019421525.1 Clostridiales bacterium | reverse complement strand
TCTGGGGCTGGCCATCAACCAGGGTGAAGTAGGCGGCGCACCGCTCCAGAGTCTGCCGTAGCACCTCCTCCGTTACCTCCAGCACCACCAGGGTGTTTGCAAAGAGGTAGGCCGCCGTCACCCCCCGCATGGTCACGGGAGAGGCCAGCCCCACCGGGTCGTTGCCCAAGCTGGTACAGGAGAAATCCGCCCCGGTCTCCGCCAGCTGCACCTGGTTGAATAGGGCGGCCACCTGGCTGCTGTGAACGGCTGCCTCCAGCTTTCCCTCCGGTGGAATGGGATGGGCCAACTCCCCGATGGGCTGATCCAGCCAGATCTGCACCGCCCGCTCCAGGGTCAGCAGACTCTGGTAGGGCTCCGCTTGGTGTTTTGACCCCACCGGCATCAGCCTGGAGTGAAAGCGGGTGCCCCGCCCGTTCCACTGACCGGTGATGCGGAGGAACTGCCCGGCGTTGGCGGGGGGCTGAACGGCGTAGGTGCCGGACAGATTCACTCCCTCCACCGCCATGTGCTGGTGGCCGGTGAGGAGCAGGTCGAAGTCCAGCTCCCGGGCAATTTTACAGGCCAGATTCTCACCGCTGTCCGAGAGCACCCGCCCTGTCTCCAGCTCCTCCTCAAAGCCGCCGTGGTAGATGCACACACAGACATCACACTGTTCCCGGAGGGCGGCGCAAGTCGCCCGGGCGGCCTGAAAGGCATCGGTGACCCGAATCCGCTCCAAGTTCTGTGGCTGCTCCCACACGTTTACGAAGTCGGTGACCACGCCGGTGATCCCTACCCGCAGACCGTTGGCCAGGGTGTGCACCGCCCAGGGGCGGATGCGCAGCTCGCCCCCCAAGTCCTCCACATTCGTACACAGGCATACGCCGTTCATGGCCCACAGATAGTCCCGGAGGGCCTCATAGCCGAAGTTGAAATCGTGGTTGCCCAGGGTGAAGTAGTCCAGGCCCATGGCGTTGAAAGCTGCAGCCACCGGGTGGACGGGCCACTGATCCCGGTGTTCCAAGTAATACTGGGTCAGGGGCGTCCCCTGCAAGGAATCCCCGCCGTCCAGCACCAGGGTGTTCCCGCCTTTTTCCACCTGGGCGGCCAGATTCAGCAGTCCGGAGTTTTCCGGGCAGTTAGAGGCATAGTTCACCGGGAAGATATGGCCGTGGGTGTCTGAAGTATAATAGATTTGAACTGTCTTTTCCATGATTACCCCCTGGCCAGCTTGACCCGGATTTTGGTGGAGATCCACTCCACAATCAGTACCAGCACAATGAGGCCCGCCAGGATGGCGCCGGCCTCCTCCCAGCGATAGGAGTTCATGGCGAAGATCAGCGGCGCGCCGATGCCGCCGGCTCCCACCAGTCCCAGCACGGTGGCATCCCGCAGGTTGATGTCAAAGCGATAGATGGCGGTGGAGGCGAAGTTGGGCATCAGCTGGGGCAGGATGCCGTAGCGGATCTTCTGCCAGGTGGTGCAGCCCGCCGCGTCCAGGGATTCCAGTACCCGCACGTCCAGATCCTCGATGGCCTCAATATACATTTTGCTCACCATGCCCACCGAGCACAGGGACATGGTTAGAAG
>JAHZFC010000269.1 GCA_019421525.1 Clostridiales bacterium | reverse complement strand
GCGCTTGGGACGAGAGCGCGCCCTTTGCGCTTGAAGTTCCTCCGCGCCTGACCCCTGGCGCATTTTTGGTTTCTTTTTGTGCGCACAAAAAGAAACTCGCCGTCAGGCGAGACCTTGTCCCGAAAAGCCGGGACGGCTTTTGCCACCGGTCCTTTTGGCAAGACAAAAGAAATGGGGACGGGGAAAGATGCCCTCAAGGACGTGGTCCTTGAATTGGTAAAGGGCGCCAGCCCTTGGCCTTTGTGGGAAGGCAAAGCCTTACCAGAGAAAAAGAGAGGATGGTGCGGCGGTGGCCACCACATATAACAATCTGTATCTGGACGCCCGGAAGGAGCTGCGCCAGGCCGGGGTGGAGGAGGCCCAGCTGGAGGCTCGGGAGCTTTTGTGCTACGCCTCGGAAAAGACCCGCAGCCAGTTCTTCCGTGACATGAACCTCTATGTGGCCGACCATGTGGAGCGCCGCTTCCGGGAGCTGATGGACCGGCGGCTGGCGGGGGAGCCGGTGGCCTACATCATCGGGGAGTGGGAGTTCTACGGTCTGACCCTGGACATCTGCCGGGACGTGCTCATCCCCCGGGCGGACACGGAGACCCTGGTGGACCGGGGCATCGTGTTCGTCAAGGACCTGCCCGACGGCACCCGGGTGCTGGACCTGTGCGCCGGCAGCGGCTGCGTGGGCCTGGCGATCGCGGCCAGTTGTCCCAACACCCGGGTCATCCTGGCCGACTGGTCGGAGGACGCCCTGCGGGTGTGCCGGCAGAACATCCGGCGGTGTGAGCTCACCGCACAGGTCAGCGCCGCCCGGGCCAATGCCCTGGAGAACGCCCCGGCCTCTCTCTGGGATTTCGACCTGATCGTATGCAACCCGCCCTACATCCCCACCGGCGACCTGGCAGGGCTGGACCACAGCGTCCGGGACTATGAGCCGATGATGGCGCTGGACGGCGGGGCGGACGGCCTGGACTTCTACCGCTCGGTGACCTCCGGCTGGAAGTCCGCCCTCCGGCCCGGAGGAAAGCTGGCCTTTGAGGTGGGCTACGACCAGGCGCCCGCTGTGGAGTACATCATGGCCGAGCAGGGCTATGAAGAGATCCAGACCTTCCAGGATCCCGGCGGCCACTGGCGGGTGGTGGAGGGCGTCCTGAATGAATAGGGCGAAATATTGGACATATACTGTGAGATACTGACCTTGGGAGACCACACGCCCCAGCGGGCATCAGGATAAGAAGTTTGGGAAAGGATGATAGAGTTATGGCAGACAAGAAGCGCGTGATGGACACGCCCAGCCCTGCCTCTGACAAGAAAAAGGCCCTGGATACCGCCATCGCCCAGATCGAACGGGAGTTCGGCAAGGGCTCGATCATGCGCCTGGGGGAGAACTCCCACATCATGGTGGAGGCGGTGCCCACGGGGTCTCTGTCCCTGGACATCGCCCTTGGCATCGGCGGCGTGCCAAAGGGGCGCATCATCGAGATCTACGGCCCCGAGTCCTCGGGCAAGACCACCCTGGCCCTGCACATCGTGGCGGAGGCCCAGAAGCGGGGGGGCGAGGTGGCCTTCATCGACGCCGAGCATGCCCTGG
>JAHZFC010000268.1 GCA_019421525.1 Clostridiales bacterium | reverse complement strand
TGGCGGTCCGACACCGTTTCTTTTGGCAAGACAAAAGAAATGGGGTCGGGAAAAAGCGTTCTTTAAGGACTGCGTCCTTAAATTGGTCAAGGGCACCAGCCCTTGACCTGTTACTCCTCGGTGTAACCGAAGTTCTGGATGGCGGCCAGGTCGTTCCTCCAATTCTCCTTCACCTTCACCCAGGTCTCCAGGTAGACCTTGGCCCCCATGAAGGCCTCCATGTCCTCCCGGGCCTGGGTGGAGATCTTTTTGAGCATGGCGCCCTTCTTGCCGATGATGATCGCCTTGTGGGACTGCTTTTCGCAGTAGATGGTCACATGGCAGTCGATGATGTCGTTGTCCCGCTGGGAGAACTTCGTCACCTCCACGGCGGTGCCGTGGGGGATCTCCTTGTCCAGGTCACGCAGCAGCTTCTCCCGGACGATCTCCGCCATGATCTGCCGCTCGGGCTGGTCGGTGACCATGCCGTCGGGGAAGAGCTGGGGCCCCTCGGGCAGCCAGCCGGAGAGCACCTCCAGCAGCTCGTCCACCCCCTCGCCGGTGCGGGCGGAGATGGGCACCACCGCGTCCCAGTCGTGGGCCTGGCCGTACAGGGCCATCACGGCCAGCAGCTTCTCCTTCTCCACGGTGTCGATCTTGTTGATCACCAGCGCCGCCGGGGCCCCCAGGGCCTTGATGCGGCGGATGAGCTCCTCCTCCGGCGCGCCGATGTTGGCGATGGGCTCCACCAGCAGGCACACGCCGTCCACATCGGCCACGCTCTGGCGCACCACCTTCACCATGTGGTCCCCCAGCCGGGTCCGGGCTCGGTGGAGCCCCGGGGTGTCCACAAAGACGAACTGGCTGTCCCCCCGGTCCAGGATGGCACAGATGCGGTTGCGGGTGGTCTGGGGCTTGGGGGAGACGATGGTCACCTTCTCTCCTACCAGGGTGTTGGTCAGGGTGGACTTGCCCACGTTGGGCCGTCCGCACAGGGTGATGATCCCGCATTTTTTGATGTCTGACATAAGATGATCCTCAACTTTCTTGAGCGTTTTTATCCTGGGGTATCGTCTGTCTGTTCCGCCGGGCAGATATCCTCCGGCTCGTCCCGCCGCTCC
Organism: Clostridiales bacterium; assembly: GCA_019421525.1. GTDB lineage: Bacteria > Bacillota > Clostridia > Oscillospirales > Oscillospiraceae > Enterenecus. The sequence continues at coordinate 509 of JAHZFC010000268.1, read as the reverse complement.
AGCATGGCCCGGAGATCGGCCAGTTCCCGCTTCAGCTCAGCGTGTTCCTTCTCCTGCTTTTCCCGTCCTGCATAGAAGGCCCCTGCGATCATGCCGGGCAGAGCCATGAGGAGCAGCAGCGCCAGCAGCTCGATGGCTCCGCTCCCGCCAATGCTGCCCAGCACCATCAGGATGGCATAGACGATAAAGACCGAGGCCACTCCTCCGCCGATGACATATTTCATATGCGCGCCCCTCTCCTTCTCTGCGTATTTGCGGCCATGGGCCCCGACCTTACCAGATCCCCATCAGGTGCTGCATCCCCAGGCTCACCAGGGCGATGCACACCCAGCAGGTGCCCCCCATCAGGATGGGCTTGCCGCCGGTCCTGACCAGCTTGACCACGTCGGTGTTCAGGCCGATGGCCGCCATGGCCATGACGATGAAGAACTTGCTCAGGGTCTTGAGCAGGGAGAACAGGTCATTGTCCACTCCCAGCGCCTGGACCGCCCACTCCGCCGTCATGCCGG
>JAHZFC010000267.1 GCA_019421525.1 Clostridiales bacterium | reverse complement strand
GCCGCTCCGCCAGTATCTTCCGGTCGCCTGCCGCCTGGTTGAGCATATAGATGAAGTCGCTGTTCTCCAGGATGTTTTCAATCTCCGGGGAGGAAAGCAGGTCCTTGGGGTTCTGGGTCGCCCCGGTGGGGATACCTCCCCACTTTCTGAACCGCTTCCAAATCTCGGCGCTGTACGCCGCAGTCTGTTCCTCCTTCAGCAGAAGGTGGAACTCGTCCACGAAATACCAGGTAGACCGGCCAATGGCACGGTTGATGGTGACGGTGTTCCACACCGCGTCCTGGACAATGAGCATACCGGGCTTTTTCAGGTTCTTGCCCAGGCCCTTGATGTCAAAGCAGACAAGGCGGTTGCGGATGTCCACGGTGGTGCGGTGGTTAAAGAAGTTCAGCGAACCGTTCACATACAGGTCCAGCGCCTGAGCTACCCGGTCGGCCTCCGGGATGCCTTGTGCCAGAAGCGCCTCCATCAGATTGCCCAGGATGGGCATATTCTCCGGCCTGGGGTCGGCAAAGTAGGGCTGGTAGATCATCTGCACCGCACGGTCGATGACGGTTTTCTCGATAGCCTCCAGGCCGGTCTTGCTGCCCATGATGAGCTCGCAGAAGGACAGCACGAAATCACTTTTCAGCGCCAGCGGGTTTTCTTCCTCGGAGTAGTTGAGATTGATGTCCAGGGGGTTCACATAGTCGGTGCTGGACGGTGACAGCCGAATCACCTGGCCGCCTAATCGCTTCACCAGGGGCGAATACTCGTCCTCCGGGTCACAGATGATGACATTATCCTGGGTCATCAGCATAATGAAGGTGATCTCCCGCTTGCAGCTCATGGATTTGCCGCTGCCGGGCGTGCCGAACACAAGGCCGTTGGGACAGCGGGATTGCTTGCGGTCCAGCAGGATCATGTTGTTGGAGAGGGCGTTGAGGCCGTAGTACATGGCGTCGCCGCCCATGAACACCTCCTGGGTAACGAAGGGGACGAACACCGCCAGGGCCGATGTGGTCAGACTCCGTTCGATCTTGATACGGTTGAGGCCCAGGGGCAAAGAGGACATCAGCCCGTCCTCCTGCTGGAAGTCCAGCCGGGTCAGCAGGCAGTTGTAGGTCTGGGCGACGCTGGCCGCCTGGGATACGGCGATCTCCAGCTTTTGCCGGGTCTCTGCCGTGTGCAGCACCAGGAAGGTCATGTTGAACATTCTCTCGTTGCGGGATTGCAGGTCGGTGAGAAGGTCCTTCGCCGCGCCGCCATAAGTGGACAAGTCACTGGGGAGTATGTCCATATCGTAGCCGCTGCGTACAGCCCGCTTCTGCTCCTGTATCTTCATGGCGTCCAGGTCGGTGATCTTCCGCTTGACCATTTTGATGGCCTCGTTCTGGTTGATGCCTCGGATGTGCATGGTGACCATGATATTCCCGTCCGCCTCCATGAAGTCGGTGAGGATACGGTCGTGCATCTCCGGCGCCAGAATTTGCAGGAAGGAAACCGCCCCGTACCGTCTGCCGATGCGGAAGGTGCGGGTCTCTCCGAAGTGGAAGGAGGACGGAGAAATGAAGTCCTTCACCGAAAGGCCGCTGGCCGGGAGCCAGTCCCATTCAAAGGCAAACTGCCCGCC
>JAHZFC010000266.1 GCA_019421525.1 Clostridiales bacterium | reverse complement strand
GGACATATAGACCATTCCGGCCATCCCCGTGACGTACCCGCCGCCGTGGATCCACAGGACCCCTGTCCGGTCCTTTTTGTCATAGTCCTGTGTTGGGACGAGGATGAGCAGCTTCATCCTCGTCCCATCCCCGGCCGGGATCGTGACTTTTTTCGTTTCATATCTCATGTCTGCCCTCCGCTGAGTTGCGCGCTCACGCCTTGTGTCCTCCAATGGTCTGGTTCCGCTCCCGGGCGGTGGCGCCGTCCTCCAGGTCCATGCCCTTGAGGATGGCGTTCTTGCCGAACTTCTTCTTGATGCCCAGCATGGCCTCCTGGAGCTTCCGCTCCCGGGCCTGGGCGGCCTCGTCCGCCCGGTCCTGTTCCGCCTTGGCCTCGTAGTCGGTGAACAGGTCCAGCTGGGCCGGCTCCTCCCGCTTGGAGGCTTCCGCCTCGTCCAGCAGCCGGTTGGCGCTGAGGCTCAGGCGGCGCACCAGCAGATCTGGGTCCACGATCCGGTCAAAGAGGGCGGTAGCCGCCCGCAGCAGGGCGCTGGAGGATGAGGTGTAGTCGAAGTTCTCCGTCCCCACGGCGTGCTTGGGGATCTTCCGACCATAGCGGTCGGTGGTCACCGGGCCGGTGTACTTCTCCCGGCGTGCCGGGTCGCTGAGGTTCTCGATGTCATAGCCCACGGTGAGGACCAGCTGGTTGGTTGCCAGCCCCTTGTCCACCAGGTCCAGGGCCAGGTTGTCCGCCATCTCCCGGACCACCAGCTTGGCCTTTTCAAACCCGTAGGGGCACTGGAGCACCTGGCCGGAGACGATGCTCTTGTGTTCCGGCTTGTAGGCCTTCACGTCCGCGATGGTGCAGGGCTCCCAGCCCCAGGCGTGGTCGATGAGGATCTCCGCGTTCACCCCGAACAGCTGGTACAGCAGTTCCTCGTTGTGGTACTCACTGGGCTTGCCGATGGAGCACCGGGCGACGTCCCCCATGGTGTACAGGCCGTGGGCCTCCAGCTTGTTGGCGTAGCCCTTGCCCACCCGCCAGAAGTCGGTGAGGGGGCGGTGGCTCCACAGGGCCCGGCGGTAGCCCATCTCATCCAGCTGGGCGATGCGCACCCCGTATTCATCCGCCGGAACGTGCTTGGCCCCGATGTCCATGGCCACCTTGGCCAGGTAGAGATTGGTGCCGATGCCCGCCGCGGCGGTGATGCCGGTGGTGTTCAAAATGTCCAGGATGATGGTCCGGGTCAGCTCCCGGGCCGTCATCCTGTAGGTGGCCAGGTAATGGGTCAGGTCCATAAAGACCTCGTCGATGCTGTAAGGGAAGATATCCTCCGGGGCGATATACTTCAAATAGACCTGGTAGATCTTGGTGCTCCAGTCGATGTAGTGGGCCATCCGGGGTGGGGCCACCAGGTAGTCCAGGGCCAGGGACGGGTCCAGCCGCACCTCTGGGTCCTTCCAGGAGGAACCGGCAAACTGCCCCCCGGGGGCACTGCGCTGCCGCTGGGCGTTGACCTCCGCCACCCGCTGCACCACCTCGAACAGCCGGGCACGGCCCGGGATACCGTAGGCTTTCAGGGAGGGGGACACGGCCAGGCAGATGGTCTTGTCCGTGCGGCGCTGGTCCGCCACCACCAGGTTGG
>JAHZFC010000265.1:654-1635 GCA_019421525.1 Clostridiales bacterium | reverse complement strand
CCTTCTATGAGGACCGGGACCGCTCCGGCTACACCTTCGAGCAGCGGGAGGGCTACCAGGCCATGCGGCGGGGTCTCATGTCCCACCAGTACGACATCCTGGTGGTGAAGGACTTCTCCCGCTTCTCCCGGCGCAACAGCCGGGGGCTGGTGGAGCTGGAGGATCTTCGGGACGCCGGGGTGCGGATCATCTCCATTGGGGACAACATCGATTTTCCCAATGACGACGACTGGCTGAAGATCCAGTTCCAGTTCCTCATCAACGAGATGCCCGTCACCGACACCAGCAAAAAGGTAAAGAACGTCATCAAACGGCGGCAGGCGGACGGAAAATGGATCTGCGCCGCCCCCTACGGCTACATCGTGAACAAAAGGCAGGAGTTCGAGATCGTCCCCACCGAGGCGGACGTGGTGCGCACCATCTTCCGCCTCTACAACGAGGAGGGCTGGGGGTATAAGAAGATCGCCAATTACCTTACCGACCAGGGCGTCCCCACCCCCCGCATGGCGGAGCGGGACCGGAAGGAGGCCGCCGGAGAGGAGTACAGCCGGACGGTGAAGCCCGTCTGGGCCATCGTGACGGTCCAGGGCATCCTGGACAACGACTTCTACATCGGCACCCTGCGGCAGGGGAAGTACACCCGGAGGAAGATCAACGGCAAAGATGTGCGCCGGGACGAGGAGGAGCAGATCGTCATCGAAAACCACCACCAGGCCATCATCGACTACCGCACCTTCGCCACCACCCGGGCCCTGCGGGAAAAGCGCTCCACCTCCCACTACCGAGGGGTGAAGAAGTATGACAACACCTACTCCGGCTTCCTGGTGTGCGGGGACTGTGGAGCCCCCATGTTCTCCCTGAGCCGTAGCGACCTGAAGAGCGCCTACACCTGCGGCACCTACCACCGCCGGGGCCTGAAGGGCTGCACCAGCCACCACATCCGGGCCGACAAGCTGGACGAGCTGCTGAAAGCCTACGTCC
>JAHZFC010000265.1:0-644 GCA_019421525.1 Clostridiales bacterium | reverse complement strand
CGTCCGGCAGGTGATGGATCACTCGGCAGACATGCTGGAGCGGCTCAACGAGGACCTGGCCCGGGAGCAGGAGGACGTGGCGGAGACGGAGCAGAGCGCCGACCGCCTGGCGGAGGTGCTCTCTGACCTCCAGGAGGAGCTGAAGGTCACCAAGCGCCAGCGCATCCGGGATCTGATGAAGCACCCGGACCAGGAGGACATCCTGGAGCAGACCTACGACGAGCTGGAGGGCGACCTGCAAAAAAGGATCGAGGGCATCGGTCACCAGATCGAGCTGCTGTCCGACAAGCGCAACACCATTATCCGGGTGAACCGGGCGGCCCGCACGGCCATGGAGGTGTTCCGGGACATCCTGAATAAAGAGCGGCTGGAGCGCCGGGACCTGGAGCTGATCATCCGGAAGATCAAGGTCTATGAGGACCGGCTGGAGATCCAGCTCCAGGCGGACGTGGACAGCATCCTGCGCAGCGGGACGCTGTCGGAGGGCGCGGCGGAGGAAGCCGCTGTGGCCGCCATGGCCGAGGTTCCGGAGGGCACCGTAAATTTTAAGTCAGGCATGGGACATATCTCACCTGTCACCATCGTCCAGGAGGCAAAGCAGCATCCGGACAAGGTGTTCCATGCCAATGTTATCAGTGACGGTG
>JAHZFC010000264.1 GCA_019421525.1 Clostridiales bacterium | reverse complement strand
GGCCGCGCAGGCCGCATCCCAGCCCGTGAAGCACGGGCACTTTCCCCACCGCCTTTTAAGGCGAACCCCGGGCGCGCACTGCGCGCCCCTACGGGGACAAACCACTCGATTCCTGCCTGTGCGCTATGCGCACAAAAAACAGGAACGGCCGGACTTTCGTCCGGCCGCTCCCGCAATAAAAGGTAGGATAGAGAGTAGAAAGCAAGAACATGTGGGGGGATCTTACGCTTTCCACGTTTATTATAATAAATTGGAATTGTGAACATTCTGTGTACATTTCGCAACAAATTTGAGTTTTTCATTTGATCGGGAGGAATACGGCCAGTGGCAGACCTGAAAAAAGAAATTGAAAACCGGCGCACGTTTGCGATCATTTCGCACCCTGACGCCGGTAAAACCACCATCACCGAGAAGTTTTTGCTCTACGGCGGCGCGATTCAGGAAGCCGGCATGGTCAAGGGCAAGAAAAACAGCCGCCATGCGGTTTCCGACTGGATGGAGATCGAGAAGCAGCGCGGTATTTCGGTCACGTCCTCGGTGCTGCAGTTCCGGTACGAGGGTAAGTGCATCAACATCCTGGACACCCCCGGCCACCAGGACTTTTCCGAGGATACCTACCGCACCCTGATGGCCGCCGACTCCGCCGTCATGGTCATCGACGCGGCCAAGGGCGTGGAGGCCCAGACCCGAAAGCTGTTCAAGGTATGCGCCATGCGGGACATCCCCATCTTCACCTTCATCAACAAGATGGACCGGGAGGCCCGGGACCCCTTCGAGCTGTGCGAGGAACTGGAGAAGGAGCTGGGCATCGACACCTATGCCGTCAACTGGCCCATCGGATGCGGGAAAGAGTTCCAGGGCGTGTACGACCGCCAGCGGCGGAAGATCATCCATTTCACCTCCAACACCAACGCCCGGGCCGCCATCGCCACCGAGGTGGAGCTGGACGACCCTGAGCTGGCCGGCCTGATCGGCCAGGCCAAGCGGGACCAGCTGGCCGATGAGGTGGAGCTGCTGGACGGCGCTTCCTGTGAGTTCGACATGGACCGGGTGCGCCACGGCAAGCTGTCCCCGGTGTTCTTCGGCTCCGCCCTGACCAACTTCGGCGTGGAGCCCTTCCTGGAGGACTTCCTGCGTATGACCACGCCCCCCCTGCCCCGGAAGGCCGGGGAGCTGCTCGTCGACTCCTTTGACGACGACTTCTCCGCCTTCGTGTTCAAGATCCAGGCCAATATGAACAAGGCCCACCGGGACCGGATCGCCTTCATGCGGGTGGTGTCCGGCAAGTTCGAGGCGGACCGGGAGGTCTACCACGTCCAGGGGGGCAAGAAGCTCAAGCTCTCCCGGCCCCAGCAGCTCATGGCCGCCGAGCGGGAGATCATCGAGGAGGCCTACGCCGGGGACATCATCGGTGTGTTCGACCCGGGCATCTTCTCCATCGGGGACACCCTGTGCGCCCCGGGGAAGAAGTTCCGGTTCGACCCCATCCCCACCTTTGCCCCCGAGCACTTCCGCCGGGTGCGGCCCATGGACACCATGAAGCGCAAGCAGTTTGTGAAGGGCATGGAGCAGATCGCCCAGGAGGGCGCCATCCAGATCTTCAAGACCCCCTATTCCGGCATGGAGGAGGTCATCGTGGGCGTGGTGGGCACCCTCCAGTTCGACGTGCT
>JAHZFC010000263.1 GCA_019421525.1 Clostridiales bacterium | reverse complement strand
GCCCAAGGAGGGCTACGAGATCCGCTCCGTCACCATCACCAATTTCCACCGCTCCTTTGCCCCTGCTGATATCGCCCACAACCTGGGCACCCTGATGAATATGCGGAAGTCCAAAAAGCAGGCTCAGGCTATTCTGGATGAGTTTAAACCTGACCTGGTGGTGGGCACCGGCGGCTACGCCTCCTTCCCTGTGGTCAACGAGGCCGCCCGCCGGAAGATCCCCACCGCCGTCCATGAGTCAAACGCCGTCCCAGGTCTGACCACAAAGGCCCTGGCCAGAGTGGTGGACCGGGTGATGGTGGGCTTTGAGGAGAGCCGTTCCCACTACGACGACCCCTCCAAGGTGGTGGTCACCGGCACCCCGGTCCGGGGCGATTTTTTCAAGTATACCCGCCAGGAGGCGCGGGAGAAGTTGGGCCTCGCCGACGAGCGGCCTCTGCTGCTGTCCTACTGGGGCTCGCTGGGGGCAGAGGTCATGAACCAGAAGATGGTGGATTTCATCGCCAAGGAGTGCTATGAGGGCGCTCCCATCCGCCATATCCATGGCGCCGGCCGGGACTTCCCCTGGATGCGGGAGGAGCTCCTTCGCCGGGGGCTGAAGCTGGGGGACAACGGGGTGGAGGTCCGGGAGTATATCTATGATATGCCTCTGGTCATGGCCGCCGCCGACGTGGTCTTGTGCCGGGCGGGGGCCTCCACGATCTCGGAGATCACCGCCATCGCCAAGCCCTCGGTGCTGGTCCCCTCCCCCAATGTCACTGCCAACCACCAGGAAAAGAACGCGCGGGTGCTGGCTGACCAGGGGGCGGCGATCCTCCTGCGGGAGCAGGACTGCGGGGAGCATACCCTCTACGATACTGTGGAGCTGCTGATGCAGGAGCGGGACCGGCGGGACGCCATGGTCCGGGCCCTCAACGCCATGGCTGCGCCCAACGCCGGGGAGAAAATATACCAGACCCTGCGGGAAATCATGCGAGACAAAGCATAAGAAGGGGCGGGACCGCCTCATAAACCAAATGGACTGTTTCCGCATAGGATAGCCTGAATCAAAGAAATTTGGAGGCTATCCCATGAGCTTTTATCGAATCGAGGGCGGACGGCCCCTATCGGGCAGCCTGTCCGTTCAGGGGGCCAAGAACAGTGTCCTGCCCATCCTGGCCGCCGCCGTGTTGGCCCCGGGTCAGAGTGTCATCCACAACTGTCCCGACCTGTCCGACGTATCTGCTACCCTGGACATCCTGCGCCTTCTGGGCTGCCGGACGGAGCGGGAGGGGGATACTGTCCTGGTGGATGCCTCTGCCCTGTGCCGTTCGGACATTCCGGACCGGCTGATGCGGGAGATGCGCTCCTCTGTGATCTTTCTGGGCGCGCTGCTAGCCCGGCTGGGGGAAGCGGAGCTGACCTATCCCGGCGGCTGTGAGCTGGGAGCCCGGCCCATCGACCTGCACTTGTCCGCTCTGCGCCGTCTGGGTGCGGAGATCCGGGAGGACCAGGGGTGCCTGCGCTGCCAGGGAGGCGGAGCCCTCCGGGGAAGGGAGCTTTGCCTGAACCTGCCCAGCGTGGGCGCGACGGAAAACGCCATGCTGGCCGCTTGCGGCTGTCCGGGGGTCACCTTGATCCAAGGCGCCGCCCGCGAGCCGGAAATTGTGGACCTGCAAGGGTTTCTGCGGGCT
>JAHZFC010000027.1:15516-17893 GCA_019421525.1 Clostridiales bacterium | reverse complement strand
TGGTGACGGCAAAGACCACATAGGTGTCCGCCTTGGGGGCGTTGGTGATGAAGATCTTGCCGCCGTTGAGGATATAGTGGTCCCCTTTGAGCACCGCCGTGGTCTCGGTGCCGCCGGCATCGGAGCCGGCGTTGGGCTCCGTCAGGCCGAAGGCGCCGATCTTCTCACCTTTGGCCAGAGGCACCAGGTATTTCTGCTTCTGTTCTTCCGTCCCATAGGCGAAGATGGGCCAGGACCCCAGGGACACGTGGGCGGACAGGATGACCCCCGCGCCGCCGTCCACCCGGGACAGCTCCTCCACCGCGATGGCATAGCTCAGGACATCCAGTCCGGCGCCGCCGTACTCCACAGGATAGGGGATGCCCATGAGCCCCAGCTCACCCAGCTTGCGCACGGCCTCGTCCGGGAACTCGTTGTTCTGGTCCAGCTGGAACGCGATGGGCTTGATCTCTTCCTCCGCAAAGGCGCGGATCTTGGCCCGCAGTTCTTCGTGGGCCGGGGTGGTTTGGAATCGCATCGTGGTACCTCCTTCATACTTGATAGTTTTTATCCAATTTCAAAGAAAAGAAAAACTCACGGCTTTGTGAGGATCTCTTCCAAACTGTGGGAACGCAGCTCCGCATCCAGTTTTTCCTGGATCTCCAGCAGCTTGCAGTGTACGGTACAGCCGCCGTGGCAGCTGCGCCAGGGGCATTGATGGTCCGGGTCCATACAGGCGCTCAGGTCGCTGCGCTCTCCGGTGGCCATCATCAGGTCGTAGAGGCTGGTCCTGGCCAGGTCGGCTGCCAGCCGGCATCCTCCGGCCGTCCCGCGGACCACCTTGACCAGGCCGGCCTTTTCCAGCTTCTTCAGGATCTTATAGGCAAAGGCCTGGGGCAGCAGCTCATCCTGGGCCAGCTGTCCCACGGTGTGCAGCTCCCCGTCCAGCAGCGCCCGAAGGATGCGAAGGGCATAGTCTGTCTCCCGTGTGATGACCAAAGCCGCCCCTCCTTTCCCTGTCCTTCCTTCCTCTGTTCAGAGCGTATCAAATTAGATAATTTTTGTCAAGTATAAACGCCCATCCTCTTTCCTTTTTGTGATCTTCCACAAAAAAGCCCCCCTCTTTTTAAGAGAAAACGCCGGTGCGGCGCGATAACAGGCCCCCCCTGAAAAGGGGCGGGCCCTTTATGCTGCGGTATGATCGCTGTCAGTCGGGCCACAAGCCCTCCCGCTCCATATAATAGCCGATGGAATCCAACAAGTCACCCACGCTGGGGGTGATGCGCACAGTGAAGCCCACCACCTGCCGCAGCCGTTCCGGATCTGCCCGCCTCAGGATCGTGTCTCTGGCCGAGCGCAGGTTGCGCTCCACCGCCTCCGTGCTGGAATCCGGGTAGTGCTCCTGCACCGCCTGATGGAGCTTCCTGGTGATGGAATGGATCATTTCCGGTTCGCGATGGAGGACTTCCAATGCGTAGATGAATTGGCGCATACTGATGTTGACACAGGTCACGCCCATGGAGCGCACCACCGCCTCCGCTGCCCGATGCTCTGGACTTTTGTACACGCTCTCCACTTCCCTTCTGGGTCTCGAGTTGCCTGCGGCCCAGGCCTGCCTCTTGTATCGTATTTTATCACACTTTACGGAAATTTCATCCTTTTCAGCGAGATCCGACAAGATCCGGCAACATTAGACATGCACTCACCATTTATACACAGAAAAAGGGCGCCCCTCCGGGCGCCCTTGACAGGCCGAGCTCACATCAGCTTTACCGTGTAGTACACCGCCAGACAGAACAGCCAGGCGATCAGCACGAACATAAGGTAGAATGCAGCCGTGATGCTGGCAAAGGGCGATACGACCGCCGATACCAGCACAGCCGCCAACAGCGCCGCAGCCACCACCGCGCAGGTCAGGTAGATGGACAAGTAGGAAGCACCGGCGGGGAGCACCCGGAGAGAGCCTACCTTGCCGTCCTTCCGGCTCAGGCGGAAGGCGGCCACGGCCACCAGGATCAGGAACACCCACACCGCGGCAAAGCCGCAGATGCTCATCCGGGGGTGGTTCATATAGATCTGGCGATACACCCACAGGGCGGCGACGCCCACAGCCAGCAAGATGCCGTTATAGAAGAATTCCCGCTGATAGAGGAAGAAGATGGCGGACAGCACCGCCACCGCCACCGGCAGGGCGCACAGCAGGGTCATCCCCAGCTGGTTGAGGCCATAGCAGAGCACCGAGGCGACCCACAGCCACAGCACCACACAGGTGAGGACCACCGGCAGGAGCTTTTTCTTGCCGCTTCGGGCCCATAGGAACGTCCACACACAGCCCGCGATGAACAACACCGCACCCAAAAAGCGGAATACGCCAAAGAAGGCGTCCAGGCCCTCAGCA
>JAHZFC010000027.1:0-15506 GCA_019421525.1 Clostridiales bacterium | reverse complement strand
CAAGTGCCAAGCCAAGATCGGTGTAGGAGAAATCGATGTAAAACCTGCGCAGCAGAAGGGTCAATCCCTCCAGCACCACAGAACCTGCCAGCCAAAGCAGCATCTTATTGAAGGCGGCATCCTCTTCCTTTCGCTTCTGAAGCCGCTTTCCCTGTTCGCTCACTCGTCATCAGTCCTTATTGAAATTTTACGCATATCTAGGGAAGAGTATAGCAGATTTTTCCCAGCTTTGCAACTACAAAAAATCCAGCATTCCCCGGAGGTCCTTTGTACTAGACGCAAAAAGGGTGCGAAAGGTTCCACGATCTTCAAATTTTTTCTGCCGTTTTTTGTCCCTCCACCGCTGAGGGCAGCCTCTCTCCCGGAATCGTCCGCCCCTCCAGTTGCATTTCCTGCCGAATCTGCTATAATCATTTACAACAAATCGGCCGATCTCATCCGGAGGGCTTCCCGGTCCACTGCCCGGGCGGGTCGGCTGCAATGGCCTGCTGGGCGGGCTTTCCAGGACTGTCCAGCGCCAAAAAGGAGGGATCATCCATGGATCTGAGGGAAAGCCTGGGCCGCCGCCTGCTGCTGCTGGACGGGGCCACCGGGACCCAGCTCCAGGCCCGGGGCCTGCAGCCCGGCCAGACGCCGGAGCTCTGGAACATCCAGCGCCGGGAGGACATGACCGCCATCCACCGCAGCTACTACGAGGCGGGGGCCGACCTGGTGCTGTCCAACACCTTTGGGGCCAACCGCCTCAAACTGAAAAACTGCCCATACACTGTACCGGAGCTGGTCACCGCCGCGGTGGAAAACCTCCGCGCGGCCCGGGACCAGGCGGGCCACGGCTGGCTGGGACTGGACATCGGGCCCACCGGCCGCCTGATGGCCCCCATGGGGGACCTGGACTTTGACGAGGCGGTGTCCGCCTTTTCCGAGACCATCCGGGCCGGGGCGGCCGCCGGGGCCGACGCAGTGGTCATCGAGACCATGACCGACCTCTACGAGCTCAAGGCCGCGGTGCTGGCCGCCCGGGAGAGCTGCGACCTGCCGGTGCTGGCCACGGCGGCCTTCGGGGAGAACGGCCGCCTGCTCACCGGCGGCGACGCCGCCGCCCTGGTATCTCTGCTGGAGGGGCTTGGGGTGGACGCCCTGGGCCTCAACTGCGGGGCCGGCCCCCTCCAGCTGTCGGCCACTGCGGGGCAGCTGGTCCGGCTCGCCTCCGTCCCCGTCATCTTCAAGCCCAACGCCGGGCTCCCCCATACAGCCGCAGACGGCGCCGTCCGCTATGACATCGGCGCGGATTACTTCGCCGCCGCGGTGGCGGAGGCGGTCCGCCTGGGCGTGGCCGTGGCCGGCGGCTGCTGCGGCACCACGCCGGAGCACATCGCCGCCCTCCGCTCCGCCTGTGAAGGGCTGGTCCCGGCGGAGATCGCTCAGAGACCGGCCATCTACATCTCCTCCGGCGCCCAGGCGGTGGACACCAGGGCCCTGGACCTGTCCGCCCTGTCCCCCATCGCCGTTCCCGACGACCCGGACGACCTGCTGGACGAGGTATTTGACCGCCAGGACGAGGAGGAGCCCATCCTCCGGCTGGACTTCTCCGGCAGCGCCCTGCCCCCCCTGGAGGCGGTGGAGGCGGTGCAGGAGGTCTCCCGCCTGCCCCTGTGGCTGGAGGGCGCGGATGCCCAGGCGCTGGAGCCCGCCCTGCGCCGGATGAACGGCAAGGCCATGGTCACCGTCTCCGGCGGCGACAGCGGCCTTCTGGCTCTGCTCCACCGCTTCGGCGGCGTGGCCTATGACCCGGACAGCGGGGCCCTTACCGACTGCAAGCGTCCGCGCTGTTCCCTCTGAATCCAACCTCTCCAAACCCGGAAGGAGGACATCCTATGACTGACCGTCAACTGGTGGATCTGGCCCTGGCCATGACTGAGCGCTCCTACTGCCCCTATTCCAAATTTCCCGTGGGCGCCGCCCTTTTGTGTGAGGACGGCCAGGTGTTCACCGGCTGCAACGTGGAGAATGCCGCCTATGGCTCCACCATCTGCGCCGAGCGCACCGCCCTGGTCAAAGCCGTCAGCGAGGGGCGCAGGGGCGGCTTCGCCCGCCTGGCCGTGGCCGGGCGGGGGGAGGACTGGTGCTGGCCCTGCGGTGCCTGCCGCCAGATGCTCTACGAGTTCGCCCCGGACCTGACCATACTGGCCGCCCGGGGGGACGGACAGTTCCAGGCCGTCCTCCTGCGGGACCTGCTTCCCCACGGCTTCGGGCCAGAGTCGCTGGCCTGACCGCGATGAAAGGCCCCCGCCGGCAGGCCGGCGGGGGCTTTGGTCGGATCTCTCTTTCGTTAGCGACTCAGCGCGCCGTCGTAGGCCTGCTGATAGATGTCGATGATCTGCTGCTTGGTGGCCTTGCGGGGGTTGGTGACCGCGCAGGCGTCCTTCATGGCATTTTCTGCCATGATCTCGAAGTCCTCGGGCTTGGCCCCCAGGACGGCCAGGTTGGGGGCGATGCCCAGATAGTCGCTGAACCGTTTCAGGCCCCGGACGCACAGCTCCGCCGCGTCGGAGGTGGACAGGCCGTCCACGTTCATGTTCATGGCCTTCGCGATGTCCACGAAGCGATTGAAGTTGCCGATGATGTTGAACTTGCACACATAGGGCAGCAGCACCGCGTTGCACACGCCGTGGGGCAGGTCATAGAAGCCGCCCAGCTGGTGGGCCATGGCGTGGACGTAGCCCAGGGAGGCATTGTTGAAGGCGATGCCCGCCAGATACTGGGCATAGGCCATCTCGTCCCGGGCCCTCATGTACTCGCCGTTGGCCACCGCCTTGGGCAGATAGTGGCCGATCATGTCGATTGCCTTGATGGCCGCGGCGTCGGTCAGGGCGTTGGCGTTGGTGGACACATAGGCCTCGATGGCGTGGGTCAGGGCGTCCATGCCGGTGGCCGCGGTGAGGGAGACGGGCATGCCCTTCATCAGCTCCGGGTCGTTGACGGCCACGCTGGGGGTGACCCGCCAGTCCACGATGCACATCTTCACCTTGCGGCTGGTGTCGGTGATGATGCAGAACCGGGTGATCTCCGAGGCGGTGCCGGCAGTGGTGTTGATGGCCAGCAGCGGAGGCAGGGCGGCGTGGGCCCGGTCCACCCCCTCGTAGTCGTGGATGGTGCCGCCGTTGGTGGCCACCAGGCCGATGGCCTTGGCGCAGTCGTGGGAGGAACCGCCCCCCAGGGAGATGATACTGTCACACCCATGTTCCTGATAGAAGCGCAGACCTGCCTCCACATTGGTGTCCTTGGGGTTGGGCTCCGCTCCGGCGAACACGTGGGACTGGATGCCGGACTGCTCCAGGATGCCCTGGATGCGGGCTGTCATGGGGGACTTGCTGAGGAAGTCGTCGGTGACGATCATGGCCCGGCTGCCGCCCAGGCTCTTCATCAGGTCTCCCACCTCTTCGACAGAGTTCTGCCCAAACACGTTGCGGGTGGGGAGGAAATAATAGGTGGACATGGTCATGCGCTCCTTTCAGGTGTTGATAGCTTGCCTCACTGGGCCGGATAGAAACCGGAGGGGGTCTCCCCCAGGTTGATCATGATGTTCTTCTGCTGGGTGTAGTGGGACAGGATGACCTTGTGGGTCTCCCGGCCGATGCCGGAGTGCTTGTAGCCGCCGAAGGGGGCGCCGGCGGGGATCTGGTTGTAGGTGTTGACCCACATGCGCCCGGTCTCGATGCCCCGGGACACCCGGATGGCCCGGTTCAGGTCCCGGGTCCACACCGCGCCGCCCAGACCGTAGATGGAGTCGTTGGCCATGGCGATGACCTCCTCCTCCGTCTTGAACTTGATGACCACGGCCACGGGGCCGAAAATCTCCTCCTGGGCCACCCGCATGTCGTTGGTGACGTTGGTGATCAGGGTGGGCTGCATGAAGCTGCCCTTGGCACATACGCCCTCGGTGCAGGGGGCGCCGCCGCAGGCGATGGTAGCCCCTTCCTGTTTGGCGATGTCGATGTAGGACATGATCTTCTTCAGCTGTCCCTCGTTGATCTGGGAACCCATCTGAGTGTTGGGATCCAGGGGATCGCCCACCCGGATCTTCTGGAACGCGTCCACAGAGGCGGCCACGAACTTGTCGTAGATGCCCTCCTGGACGAACACCCGGGAGCCGGCGCAGCACACCTGGCCCTGGTTGAACAGGATGCCCAGCTGGAGGCCGTCCAGGGCCATATCCCACTGGCAGTCGTCAAAGTAGATGTTGGCGCTCTTGCCGCCCAGCTCCAGGGTGGAGGGGATGAGCTTTTCTGCCGCTGCCTTGCCCACATCCAGGCCCACCTCGGTGGATCCGGTGAAGGCCAGCTTGCGGAAGCCGGAGTGCTCCAGCATATACTGGCCGGACTTGGAACCCTTGCCGGTGATGACGTTGACCACCCCGGCGGGGAGCAGGTCTCCGATGAGCTCCATGAGCACCAGGGCGCTCAGAGGGGTGGCGGAAGAGCTCTTGAGCACCACACAGTCCCCGGCGGCCAGGGCGGGCGCCAGCTTCCAGGCGGCCATGAGCAGCGGGAAATTCCAGGGCACGATCTGTCCCACCACGCCGATGGGCTCCTGGAGCACCAGGCTGAGGAAGTTGCCGTCCAGCACCTTGGCAGAGCCCTCCTCCGTGCGGATGGCCCCGGCGAAGTACCGGAAGTGGTCGGAGGAGTAGGGCACGTCGATGGCCATGGTCTCCCGGATGGGTTTGCCGTTGTCCATGCTCTCCACCGTGGCCAGCAGCTCGGCGTTCTCATCGATGCGGTCGGCGATCTTCAGCAGGATCTCAGAGCGCTTGGCGGGCTCCACTGCCTTCCAGGCGGGGAATGCCGCCCAGGCCGCCTGCACCGCCGCGTCCACATCCTCCCGGGTGGCCTCGGCGCAGTTGGCCAGGTGCTCTCCGGTGGCGGGGCTGTGGGTCTCAAAGGTGGCTCCGTCCGATGCGGGCACCCATTGTCCGTTGATATACAGTCCATATCGTTCCTTCAGCTTCACGTTCATCTTTGTCACTCCTTCAAAAGTCCTATGGCTTTGTTGTTGCTTCTATTATAGCGGGCCATTTTCTCTTTGTCTTTGTTCAGAGGCGGTGTTCTGTCTCCCCGGGTTTGTTCATCCGCACAAAAGAATTGTTCTGCTTTTTCACGATCTTTTGCTCTGAACTGGCACTTCCCTCTCTGCGCTCCACTGCCCAGCCCTCAGCATCCCCCATCCTCTCTGGAGATCCCCGGCCACTTGTGCTGTGTTTGAAACAACTTTTCCCTCCGCGCTGTCCCGCGAGAAAGGAGCCCCCCATGGAACCGACCCCATCCCAACGGCTGCTCACCGCCACCTGGAAGCTGTTCAACGCCTCTCTGGAGACCGGGCTGACCGCCCTCATCCAGGCCGCCAGTGAGATCTATCAGGCGCCTGTGCTCTACACCAACGAGCTGTTCCAGATCCGGGCCATGTATCCCAACCGCCCCACCGGGGACCATGACTGGGATCAGCTCTATGAGCAGCGCCACCTGCCTCTGGATGAGGTCTGGAAGATCCTCGATGAGAACCTGTCCGGCCAGGAGCCTTTCTACCGTCCCTTTTATGCCGATTCCGGCCTGTGCCGGGACATCCCCCGCCTGTTCGGCGAGGTGGTGCGCAGCAAGACGGTCCGGGGCCATGTCATCGTCTACCTGGGCGGCCTTCCCCTCCAGGAGGACGACCTGGCCATCATGGACACGCTCACCGAGCTGCTGCGGCAGAAGGCGGACCGCCGGGCCGGCGGGATGGACAACTGGACCCAGGCCCTCACCACGGACCTCCAGCTCCTGCTGGATCCGGACAGTCCCCAGCACCTGGTGTCCAAGGCTGTCCACGCCCTGAGCTCCGCCCTGGGGGGGCAGTATGCCGTCATGGTCACCCCCTTCGGCACCATGGCCTCCCAGCGGGCCTTTGCCGACTACACGGTCATGCAGCTGCGGGAGCGGTTCCGGGGGGTGGTGTGCCTGGTCCACCAGGAGGCGGAGGCTATGGTCACCCTGCTGGGAGGCGTGAAGGCAAACCGCTCCGGCCACGGTTTCCGCCCGGCCAACAGCGTCCAGGTGCGCAACCTCTTCCACTTCTTTGAGCAGTTCGACCTGGTCTCCGGCCTGAGCGACACCTTCCAGGATGTGAGCCGGGTCCACACCTATTACCGGCAGGCCCTGCTGTCCGCCAAGATGGCCCTGCGGATGGGGAGCGGACGCCGGGCTGTCTTTTCCGACTATATGCCTCTGCCCATGATCGCCTCCATTTTGGAGCATGAGGACGCGGACACCTTCCTCCACCCTGCCCTGCCCGCCATCCACCGCTACGACCAGGAGCACAAGACCGACTATTTCCAAACTCTTTATGAGTACCTGATGAATATGCTGGACAAGCACGCGGCGGCGGCCATGCTGGAGCTGCACAAGAACACCTTCCAATACCGCCTCAACCGCATCTCGGAGCTGTTCGACCTGGACCTGGAGGACTCCAAGACGCTGATGAACCTGCTTCTGAGCTTCCTGCTGTGGGACCTGACCCAGCGGGGGTGAGGCTGGGCCAAGGGCCGCGCCCTTGGTATCTTCTTTCCCGACCCCATTTCTTTTGACAGCCACAGCAAGGGTATCACCCTTGCCACCCGTTGAGGCCATGGCTGGCCTCCGGCCCCTGCAAGGTTTCGCCTTGCGGCGACCTACTTTCTGTACGCACAGAAAGTAGGCAAAGATGCGCCGGGGGTTGGGCGCGGAAGAACTTCAAGCGCCAAGGACGCGCTTTCGTCCTAAGCGCCTGCACCCCCGAACCCCGATTTGATTTACGGGAGAGCAGGATAAGTAGTGCCACTGTCTACTTCCGGCGTTGGGGTAAGCCGACACTCGAAGCCACTATTTTTCGCTGCCGCTCCATTGGCAGTTGTAGAGACGTGCCGGCCTACGGGGCACGCCTACTGCCATCAAGCGCCTGCACTAGGCGCACTCCCGTGGGCCGCTGGGGGAGCTACCTTTGTCCGCATCAGCGGCAGCGGCGCAGGGGTGCCAGACAGTCCTAGTTAGCTCAGCGCCGGTCGATGAGTGGTAGGCAGCGAAGCATGGCAAGCGCTTTTCTTTGGCGGTCCGACACCGTTTCTTTTGGCGCTGTCAAAAGAAATGGGGTCGGGAAAGTTCGTTCCCAAAGGCACAGCCTTTGGATAACAGGCA
The DNA here is from genome assembly GCA_019421525.1 of Clostridiales bacterium. Classification (GTDB taxonomy): domain Bacteria; phylum Bacillota; class Clostridia; order Oscillospirales; family Oscillospiraceae; genus Enterenecus. Next base: position 8,301 of record JAHZFC010000027.1, on the reverse strand, counting down.
CGGGTGCCGACCCTTGCAGCATAAAAACCCAGGTCTGGCTCTCACCAGACCTGGGTTTTCATTTATCTTCCGTTCTCCTCTGCCAGCCGGCGGAACCGCTCCGCCACCTGGTCGGTGAGCTGGTCCGCCGCGGCCCGCCAGGACCAGTTCTGCGGCCCCACCGTGCCGGGGGTGTTGAACCGGGCCTCGTCCCCCAGGCCCAACAGGTCCTGGAGCTGGAGCATGGCCCATCCCGCCGGGGAGGCGTACAGCCCCCGGATCACCTGATCCGGGTCCTCCCCCTGCTGGGCGCACCAGCCCGCCAGGGTCTGGCTGTCGTGGGTGGAGGCGTAGAACACCCGGCCCGCCGCCCGGTCCCGGTCCATGGACAGCAGCGCCGCCCCCTCGAACTGGTACACGTCCATCCCGGGGAAGCCCGTCTGGGCCAGCAGGCGGTACACTCCCGCGTCCAGCAGCCCCAGGTCCTCGGCCAGGATGGGCAGGGGGCCCAGCTCCTCCCGGGCGGCCTTGAACATGGCAAGCCCCGGGCCGGGCCGCCAGCCGCCCCATTTCCCGCTCTTTCCAGCGGGGATGGAATAGTACTCGGAAAAGCCCCGGAAGTGGTCCAGCCGCACATAGTCAAAGGCCCTCATGGCGTGGCCCAGCCGGTCGATCCACCAGCGGTAGCCGCTGGCGGCCAAGGCATCCCAGTCATACACCGGGCTGCCCCAGTTCTGCCCGTCGGGGCAGTAGTAATCAGGGGGCACCCCCGCCGTCCGGCTGGGCCAGCCCCGGCTGTCCAGCTGGAACAGCTCCCGGTGGGCCCACACGTCCGCCGAGTCCGCCGCCACCCCCAGGGGCAGGTCGCCGACGATGCGCACCCCCTGGCTGTTGGCGTAGTCCTTGAGCTGTCCCCACTGGCTCCAAAACCAGTACTGGTCCCGGCGGTAGCCCTCCATGGCCGCCGCGTACTTGGCCTTCAGCGCCCCCAGATCGGTCCGGTCCCGCTCGTCCTCCGGCCACTGCTGCCAGGACGCTCCCTTCCGGGCCTCCCGGATGGCCATGTACAGGGCGCAGTCGTCCAGCCAACCGGCGTTGTCCCGGCAGAAGGCGTCATAGCCGTTCCAGTCGGGCTGGCGGTCCCGGTCGATGAGGCTGGTCTCCCCGGCAAAGGCCGCCGGGCTCACATAGGGGGAGGCGGCCATCCCCACCGGGTCCAGGGGCAGCACCTGCCACAGCTTCTGCCCGGCCCTGGCCAGAAAGTCCACAAAGTCCCGCCCGTCGGTGAGGGTGGGCCGCCCGTGCCGGCCGGGGATGGCCGTCAGATGGCACACCACTCCCGCCGCCCGGGGCAGCTCCATGGACTGGGGCCGCTGGGGCAGGAACTGGATGACCGCTCCGGACAGGGGCTCCAGCTGGATGGTGAGCATCCCGTCCCCGTCCGGCTCCAGCCACCGGGCGCTGGTCAGCTCCAGGGCACAGGGGGCGGCCATGGGCACTCGGACCGTCTCATGCTCGAAGATGCCCCGGTTGACCAGCACCTGCACCTGGCTCTCCCCGTCCCACCGGCGGCAGCCGTAGACATGGCCGCCGAAGGCCTGGGGCTCGTACTCCCCCTGGGCAAAGACCGGATACTGCTGCCGCAGGGCGGCCAGCATCCGGTAGTGGGCCAGCAGCTCCTGGTCCTCCCGTCCCCAGGGGTAGGGACTGCGGTTGAAGGGGTCGGTATAGCCCTGGACCCCCGCCTCGTCGCCGTAGTAGACGCAGGGCACGCCGGGCATGGTGAACTGGATGAGGGAGAGCATCTTCAGCCGCCGCCGGGCCAGGTCATAGCGGTCGTCCGCCAGGCGGAACAGCTCCCGCTGGAGCTCGGTGAGCTCCTGCTCCTCCGGGGCCTCCCCCAGGGTGGTGAGCACCCGCTCCCGGTCGTGGCTGCCGATGACGTTGAGGGCGCCGTAGAAGTTGTCGTGGGGGTAGTTCTCCTTCAGGCTCATGATCCTGGCCCGGAACCCCTCCGGGTCCAGCTTGCCCAGCATGAAGTCGATGGCCGCGGACCGGAAGGGGTAGTTCATGGTGGACTGAATCCGTCGGGCAGCTCGTCGGCCACGTCCAGCCGCCAGCCCCCGATGCCCTTACGCAGCCAGTGCCGGATGACGCTGTCCCCCTCGCCGTAGATGAACTGGCTGTAACTGGGCTCCAGCTCCTCCACATTGGGCAGGTCGGTCACTCCCCACCAGCACTCATAGTCGTCGGGCCACTGGCGGAAGCGGTACCACTTGTAATAGGGGGAATCCTGGCTCTGGCAGGCGCCCACCGTGTCATAGTTGCCCAGGCGGTTGAAATATCGGCTGTCCGCCCCGGTATGGCTGAACACCCCGTCCAGGATGATGTGGATGTCCAGCTCCCGGGCCGCGTCCACCAGGGCCTGGAAGCTCTCGTCGTCCCCCAGGGAGGGGTCCACCTTCAAATAATCGGCGGTGTCGTACTTGTGGTTGCTGGCCGCCTCGAAGATGGGGTTTAAGTACAGCACGGTGACGCCCAGGCTCTTTAAGTACATGAGCTTGTCCCGGACGCCCTCCAGCGTCCCGCCGAACACCGCCCAGCGGGTGATCTCCCCCTTTTCGTTGCGGCAGTAGAAGGGGGTGTCGTTCCAGTCCCGCTGGAGGATGTGCCGGGGGCCCTTCCAGTCATCCGGCCGGCTGGCCTGCTCCTGGCGGCGCAGCCAGTCCTCCCCCCGGAAAAAGCGGTCCGGGAAGATCTGGTAGGCAATGCCGTTTTTGTACCAGTCCGGGGTGGCGCTGGGGCGGTAGACGGTGATCTGATAGCTCTTGGGGCTGCTGTCGTACATCTGGCCGGGGCCGCCCAGGCCGGCGGCGTTGTTGCCGTAATAGCTGCGGGGCCGGTCCATAGCCTCGATGACAAAGCTGTACCACAGCAGACAGCCCTCATCCGGCGCGGTGATGGCGGCGGTGAACCGGGCGGTCTGCCCCCAGCTGACGCAGGTCATGGGCACCAGGGCCGCCCCGTGGTCCTTCTCCCACACCCGGACGAAGCAGGCGGACCCGGCGGGCGGGTCGGTCACATCCAACCCCAGTTCGATCTTGGTCCCGGTGGGCACGGCGCCAAAAGGGTTCCGGTCCCGAAGGTCATGGGAATCGTGATAAACGTTCATGGAAATGGGGACACCTCGTTGTTTCGTAGTATCAGTTGACCGGTCTCATCGAGCCCGGTCCGCGGGGCCAACGCCCCCGTAAGGGGCAAAAAGCAGCGGATCTTCGCTGCTTTTTGTCTGAGCTGCCGCATCCGGCTCATTGCAGCAGGCCGCGGTACAGCTCCAGATACTGCTTGGCCGACTTGCCCCAGGAGAAATCGGCGGCAAAGGCGTTGCGCATCAGGCCCTCCCAGGCGGGACGGTCCTCCCGGTAGAGGCGGACGGCCCTCTGGATGGTGAACAGGAGCTCGTGGGCGTTGTAGTTGGCAAAGCTGAAGCCGTTGCCCTCGCCGGTGTACTCGTTGTAGGGGATGACACTGTCCTTGAGGCCGCCGGTCTCCCGGACGATGGGGAGGGTGCCGTAGCGCATGGCGATCATCTGGCTCAGGCCGCAGGGCTCGAACAGGCTGGGCACCAGCACCATATCGGCACAGGCATAGATCTTCCGGCTCAGGGGCTCGTCAAAGCAGATGTTGGCGGACACCTTCTCCGGGTAGCACCCGGCAAAGTAGCGGAAGGAGTCCTCGTACTGCCGCTGGCCCACTCCCAGCACCACCAGCTGGATGTCGTCCTGCAAGAGCTCGTGGAGGATGTAGTTGACCAGGTCCAGCCCCTTCTGGTCGGTCAGGCGGCTGATCAGGCCGATCATGGGCACGTCCGGATCCACCTTCAGCCCCAGGTCCTTTTGCAGGCGGATCTTGTTCTCCGCCTTTTTCTCCAGGGTCTTTGAGGTGAAGTTCACATACAGGTCAGGGTCTTTGGCCGGGTCATACTGCTTGGTGTCGATGCCGTTGAGGATGCCGCTCAAAATGCTCCGGCGGCGGTTGAACACGTCGTTGAGCCCCTCGCCGTAGAAGTCGGTGCACACCTCCTGGGCATAGGTGGGGCTGACGGTGGTCAGACGGTCGCTGTAATTGAGGGCGCCCCGCATGAAGTTCACCGCGCCGTCCTGCATGAGCTGGTCCCGGGCCGCGGGATAGCCCGCCAGCCCCAGCACATCCCCCAGCATGAAGCCGTCGAACATCCCCTGATACTTCAGGTTGTGGACGGTGAACACCGTCTTGATGTCGTCATACCCCTTCACACAGTGGTACATCTCCCGCAGGAACACCGGGGACAGGGCGGTGTGCCAGTCGTTGCAGTGGAGCACATCGGGCATGAAGTCCAGGTACTGGATGCACTCGCACACCGCCTTGGCGAAGAAGGCGATGCGCTCCCCGTCGTCGAAGAAGCCGTAGGGATACTCCCGGCCGAAGTAATATTCGTTGTCCAGGAAATACCAGGTCACCCCGTCCCGCTCCAGCATCTCGATGCCGCAGTACTGGCACCGCCAGCCCAGATAGACGTAGAACTGGGTGAGATGGACCATCTCGTCCTTGTACTGCTGTGGGATGGTGGCGAATTTGGGCAGCACCACCCGCGCCTCGGCCCCCGCCTTGTTGAGGGCGCCGGGCAGGCTGCCCCCCACATCGCCCAGGCCGCCGGTCTTGACAAAGGGGACAGCCTCGAATGTGGCGAACAGCACCTTTGGTTTTTTGACTGACATATCGCTCCTCCTGTCCTAGTTTCTTGGCACAGGCGGGCGGGGCATGTGGCCCCGCCCGCCCGGAAGTTCTCGTTTTCGTCCGCTTTCCCCGCTTACATCCCGCGGGCACGGACCCGGCGGGCTGCCTCAGCTATACTGCTTCTTGGTGACGATCAGCGGCCGGAGGGCGCTGCCGTACAGCCGGACCCCCTCGCCGATGGTGACGAATTTGTCGCAGATGACATTTTCCAGCTGGGCGCCCTTGGAGATCACGTCGTTGGGCATGATGATGCTGTTGCGCACCACGGCCCCCTCCTCCACGGTGCAGCTGCGGAAGATGATGCTGTTCTCCACCGTGCCCCGGATCATGCAGCCGGTGGCGATGATGGAATTGTGTACCTGGCAGCCGGGGAAATATTTCACCGGGGGCGCGTCCTGGATCTTGGTGCTGATGTGCCGCTCGCCCAGGAACAGCTCCTGCATCACCTGGGGCTCCAGCAGGTCCATGCTGGCGGCCATATAGTCCGCCGCGTTGTCGATGGCGCGCATATAGCCCTTGAACTCATAGCCGAACACCGCCAGCTTGTCCAGGTTCTCCTGGATGATCTCCATCATGTCCAGGTATCCCAGGGTGCTGTACCACTCCACGAACTTGAGCAGCAGCTCCCGGTCGATGAGCATGGCGTCCATGAACTGGCAGGATTCCCCGGGGGCGGCGTTGTGGATACCGGTGACCCGGCCCCGGCTGTCGCAGGCGATGTTCAGGTCCCTGACCGCGCCGCCGTCGGGGATGCGCTTGTAGAGCAGGGTGATGACCGCGCCGGACTTCTCGTGCTGCTCGGCCACCTCCCGAAAGTCGATGTTGTAGATCTTGCTGCTGGCCGTCACCACCACGATGTCCCGGCGGGACCGCTCCAGGTACGCCTGGTTGTGGATCACGTCCCGCAGGAGGAATTTCCCGTGGGAGTTCTTGATGCCGTACACCGAGCCGGGCAGGATGAACATACCCCCCACCTTCCGGCTCAGGGACCAGGCCTTGCCGTTGCCCACATGGTCCAGCAGGCTCCGGTACATATAGGGCGTGATGAGGCCCACGGTGTTGATGCCCGAGTTGACCATGTTGGACAAGGGGAAGTCCACCAGGCGGTAGCGCCCGCCAAAGGGGATGGAGGCCACGGGGCGCTCCTCGGTGAGCATCCCGAAATCGCTTCCGGAGTAGTTGGTACAGACCAGACCCATCATTCGTTTCATGTCGCGTCCCCCCTTACAAGCTCTTGAAGTGTTCGCTGTCGCCCAGCAGCGCGATGCGCTCCTGGTCGGTGCCGCCGCAGAAGCAGGCCCCCATCTCGATGACGGAGCCCTCCCCCACGATGGCCTGGAACACCCGGGCGTTGGCCTCCACCCGGACGCCGGGCAGCAGGATGGACTTCTCCACCACGGCCCCCTCGCCCACATACACGTCGGAGCTGAGGATGGAGTCCTTCACCTTGCCCAGCACGATGCAGCCGTTGCACACCAGGCTGCGCTCCACCTCGCCGTTGCGGCCCACATAGTGGGGTGGCGAGATGTTGGAGTTGGAGAAGATCCGCATATCGTCCTCGAAGATGTCGAACTCGGGGTGCTCCTCCAGCAGGGCCATCTGGCTGTTGTAGTAGCTGTCGATGGTGCCCACGTCCTGCCAGTAGCCGGTGAAGGTGTAGGCGCACAACTTCTTGCCCTCTTTCAGCAGCTTGGGGATGATGTTCTTGCCGAAGTCCTTCTCGCTGTCCGGGTCGTCATGGTCCTCCAGCAGGGCCCGGCGCAGCACATCCCAGTTGAAGATGTACAGGCCCATGGAGGCCAGGTTGCTGTCGGGCTCCTTGGGCTTTTCGGCGAACTTGGTGATGTTCATGTCCTTGTCCACGCTCATCACGCCGAAGCGGCTGGCATCCTCCCAGGGCACCTCGATGACGGACACCGTCAGGTCCGCCCCCCGCTCCTTGTGGAACTCCAGCATCTTGTTGTAGTCCATCTTGTACAGGTGGTCGCCGGACAGGATGACCACATACTCGGGGGAGTAGCTGTCGATGAAGTCGATGTTGTGGTAGATGGCGTCTGCGGTGCCGTTGTACCACTCGCCGCCCTGCTCGGTGGCATAGGGGGGCAGCACGTGGACGCCGCCGTCGGAGTCGTCCAGGTCCCACGCCTCGCCGGTGCCCAGATAGGAGTTGAGGATCAGGGGCTTATACTGGGTGAGCACGCCCACCGTGTCGATGTTGGAGTTGACACAGTTGGACAGGCTGAAGTCGATGATCCGGTATTTCCCGCCGAAAGCCACGGCGGGCTTGGCGTTGCGCTTGGTCAGAGCCAGCAGACGACTGCCCTGTCCGCCGGCCAAAAGCATGGCTACACACTCTTTCTTTCGCAAAACGAATCCTCCTCACTTGACTGGTATATATGCGATGGCAGGCCCCCCGGCCCGCCGGGGTCAGCGCCGGTCGAAGCGGACCTTCCAGATGTCGTTGGCGTACTCGGCGATGGTCCGGTCGCTGGAGAAATAGCCCGCCTTGGCGATGTTGTGCAGGGAGATGCGGTTCCAGGCGTTCTTATCCCGGTAGAGCTGGTCCATCTCCCGCCAGGTGCGCACATAGTCGTCAAAGTCCTTCAGGACGAAATACTCGTCGCCATAGGTGAGCAGCGCCTCCCGCACGCCCCAGAAGTCGCAGCCCGACTTCTGGAAGAAGCCGTTGACCAGCTGGTCGGTGATGCGCTTGAGCCGGGGATCTGCGTTCACCACATCGTTGGGATGGTAGTCCCCCCGGGCATACCGCTCCATGACCTCCTCGGCCCGCATGCCGAAGATGCGGATGTTCTCCGCCCCCACCAGGTCATGGATCTCCACATTGGCGCCGTCCATGGTGCCCAGGGTGATGGCGCCGTTGAACATGAACTTCATATTGCCGGTGCCGCTGGCCTCCTTGCCGGCGGTGGAGATCTGTTCGCTGATCTCGGCGGCGGGGTAGATGATCTGGGCGGAGGACACCCGGAAGTTCTCCATGAACACCACCTTCATCTTGCCGTTCACCGCCGGGTCGTTGTTGACCACATCGGCGATGGAGTTGATCAGCTTGATGACCTCCTTGGCGAACACATAGCTGCCCGCGGCCTTGCCCGCGAAAATGAAGGTATGGGGGTGGATGTCCAAATTGGGGGCGTCCTTGAGCTGGTTGTATAGATCCATGATCTTGAAGGCATACATCAGCTGCCGCTTGTAAGCATGGATCCGCTTGACCTGGACATCGAACACGCTGTCCGGGTCCACCTCGATGCCGTTGTTGATCCGGATATGCCCGGCCAGCCTGACCTTGTTCTCCCGCTTGACGGCGGCCAGCTTCTCCAAGAAGGCGCTGTCCTCCTTGAAGGGGAGCAGCTCCTCCAGCTCCTGGGGGTGATAGGTCCACTCACGGCCGATGGCCTCAGTGATCAGCTTCGTCAGGCCGGGATTGGCCTCCATCAGGAAGCGCCTGTGGCTGACACCGTTGGTCTTGTTGTTGAACTTCTCGGGATAGAGGGCATAGAAATCTTTCAGGGTGTCACGCTTCAGGAT
>JAHZFC010000262.1 GCA_019421525.1 Clostridiales bacterium | reverse complement strand
TGAGCAGCTTGTAAAGCTCCGTGTCCTTGGGGAAGTCGTCCGCAAAGGGCAGGATCACATTGTTGAAGAACAGCAGCCCGTGGCCCGGCTCGGAATTGGTCACATAGGCAAGCTGTTCCGCCGAAATGCCTAGCCGCTCCGCCAAAATCTTGCGGTCGCCGGCGGCCTGGTTGAGCATATAGATGAAATCGCTGTTTTCCAGGATGTTCTCGATCTCCGGGGAGGAGAGCAGGTCCTTGGGGTTCTGGGTCGCCCCGGTAGGCACCCCGCCCCATTTTCTAAACCGCTTCCAGATCTCCGCCGAATAGGCCGCCGTCTGCTCCTCCTTCAGCAGAAGGTGGAACTCATCCACGAAATACCAGGTGGAGCGGCCGATGGCCCGGTTGATGGTGACTGTGTTCCACACCGCGTCCTGGACAATGAGCATCCCCGGCTTTTTCAGGTTTTTGCCCAGGCCCTTGATGTCAAAGCAGACCAGCCGGTTGCGGATGTCCACCGTGGTGCGGTGGTTGAAGAAGTTGAGGGAGCCGTTGACATACAGATCCAATGCCTGCGCCACACGGTCCGCCTCCGGGATGCCCTGCGCCAGCAGCGCCTCCATCAGGTCGCCCAGGATGGGCATATTCTCCGGCCGGGGGTCCGCGAAGTAGGGCTGGTAGATCTTCTGCACAGCCCGGTCGATGACGGTTTTCTCGATGGCCTCCAGCCCTGTCTTGCTGCCCATGATGAGCTCGCAGAAGGAAAGGACAAAATCACTTTTCAGCGCCAGGGGGTTCTCCTCGTCGGAGTAGTTGAGGTTGATGTCCAGGGGGTTCACATAGTCGGTGCTGGACGGGGACAGCCGGATCACCTGCCCGCCCAGCCGCTTCACCAGGGGCGAATACTCGTCCTCCGGGTCGCAGATGATGACGTTATCTTTGGTGGTCAGGATGATGAAGGTGATCTCCCGCTTACAGCTCATGGACTTGCCGCTGCCCGGCGTGCCGAACACCAGCCCGTTGGGGCTTCTGGACTGTTTGCGGTCCAGAAGGATCATGTTGTTGCTCAAAGCATTGAGGCCGTAGTACATGGCGTCCCCGCCCATAAACAGCTCCTGGGTGACGAAGGGCACGAACACCGCCAGCGCCGAAGTGGTGAGGCTTCTCTCGATTTTGATACGGTTGAGGCCCAGGGGGAGCGAGGACATGAGCCCGTCCTCCTGCTGGAAGTCCAGCCGGGTCAGGAGGCAGTTGTAGGTCTGTGCCACACTGGCCGCCTGGGACACGGCGATCTCCAGCTTCTGCTTTGTCTCCGCCATGTGCATGACCAGGAAGGTCAGGTTGAACATCCTCTCATTCCTGCTTTGCAGGTCCTGGAGGATGGTCTTTGCCGCGCCGCCGTAGGTGGCAAGGTCGCTGGGGAGGATGTCCATGTCGTAGCCGCTGCGCACCGCCCGCTTCTGCTCCGCGATCTTCATGGCGTCCAGGTCGGTGATCTTGCGCTTGACCATCTTGATGGCCTCGTTCTGGTTGATCCCCCGGATGTGCATGGTCACCAGGATATTGCCCTCGGTCTCCATGAACTCCGCCAAAATGCGGTCGTGGATCTCCGGGGCGGTGATCTGCAAAAAGCTCACCGCACCGTACATCTCGCCAATGCGGAAGGTGCGGGTCTCCCCGAAGTGGAAGGAGGACGGGG
>JAHZFC010000261.1 GCA_019421525.1 Clostridiales bacterium | reverse complement strand
GCTATCCGCCGCGGGCACGAGCGGCTCCAGCGGGCTATGACCGGCCTTTATCCCGGCTGCCTGGTGCTGACTTTGTCCACCGATATCATCCACCACCGCCTGCTGGAGAAAATCACGGCCTATAACAATGTCCCCGCCACCCCCACCACCCCCAGGACGCTGGGCGAGGATATGTGTGTCCCCTTCGGCAAGATGCTCCGGGGAAAGATTGTGCCCAACACGGTGACCAAGACCATCCACACCGACACGGTGTTTACGCCTGACCTGTCGGAGAGCGTGATGGAGGCGTTCCCATACTATGCCCCCATCCCCAGCCAGATCCGCACCATCAAGTCCTTCAATCGTCCGGTTATCCTGGTGGACGACCTGATGCACCCCGGCTTCCGGATGGGGAGTCTGGACCCCATCCTTCGCCAAGAGGGGGTGGATATCCGTATGGTGCTGGTGGGTATCCTGTCCGGCTATGGCCGGGATCTGATGCGCTCCTGGGACCGGCCGGTGGACTGCGTCTACTTCCTGCCCCGGCTGCGCCAGTGGTTCGTAGAGGCCACCCTGTATCCCTTTATCGGCGGCAATACGGTCCGCCGGCCCGCCTCCCCGGTGCCGGGGCTGCTGCCGGGCATCAACCACATCCTGCCCTATGCGGCGCCGCCCTACCAGGATGAGTGCGGTCGGGAAGCTGTCTTTCAACTGTCACGCACCTGCCTGGAGGCCGCTCTGGATGTGATGCGGGTGCTGGAGCGGGAGTACCGGGTCCTCTATGGCCGCAACCTGACCCTGTCCCGGCTGCCAGAGGCGGTCGTCCTGCCCCTGTGCCCGGACAAGGGCACCTGCTTGAGCTACGACCCCAATTTGTCCCCCTCCGTCTATCTGGAGAACGACCTGGAGCAGCTTCTCCGTCAAAACGGATGACAGCGGAGCTGCCACGCTTGTGCCCCCTGTGTCCCAACCGCTGAAACTGTAAAAAGGACAGGTGATCTGTATGTATTATTACCGCTGGAAAGGGGCTGCCCTGGTTTCTCCAGCCCCTCTGGAGGGCTTCGGCCCTGAAACCGATCCTGCCGCCGACGGCCCTATTTTTGCCCTGGTGCCCGGAGATCCGGTTCTGGGCCGGGGCTCGTTCCGGGTAAATCACCCCGGCCAGCTGCTGGCCGGCCACGGGCTGGAGGCGCTGGACGCCTCCCGCCTGCCCTGGGTGGAGGCGGACCCGGCCCTGTCTGCCGCCATCACAGAGGGGCGGCTCACCGCCGTCAACCCTGGCCGGGCGGGGTGGGAGGCCCTCCTCGCCGCCTCCCCCAAAGAAGGGAAGAAACGGGTGAATCTCCTGGCCATCGGTGATGTGGGCTCCACCCTGCTCACCGGGCTGAAGCTGCTGGGGGGAGATGTGATCTCCTCCATCGGTATCTGTGACCTGTCCGACCAGATCACCGCCCGGTGGGAGTTCGAGATGGGGCAGATCTCCCTGCCCTGGGAGTACAGCGCCTTCCCCGAGGTGGAGATCATTTCTCCGGAAAATCTCTTTGACTGTGACCTGTTCGTCTTTGTGGCCTCCCGTGGTATTCCCCCGGTGGGCTCCCAGGTGAAGGATGTGCGGATGGCCCAGTTCGAGGCAAACGCCGCCATCGTCAAGGGCTACGCCCGCATGGCGCGGGAGAAGAAGTTTCAGGGACTATGGTGCGCGGTGTCCGACCCGGTGGACCCCCTGGCCAAGACCGCCTATCTGGAGA
>JAHZFC010000260.1 GCA_019421525.1 Clostridiales bacterium | reverse complement strand
CCCTCCAGGTCAAGCAGAACATGGCGGGCATCAACGGCCAGCTGGAGTCGGCCATCTCCGGCATGCGCACCGCCAAGGCCTTTGCCAACGAGGAGCAGGAGGGGGAGAAATTCCGGGCATCCAACGACCAGTTCAAGGGGGCCAAGCGGGGCTACTACAAGGCCATGGCCGGCTATATGGCCGGGCTGGAGTTCGCCCTGCCGGTGATGAACGTGCTCACCATCGCCGCCGGCGGCTTTTTCATCATGCGGGGTGAGATGGATCTGGTGGACCTGGTGACCTTCTCCCTGTATATCTCCACCTTCCTCACCCCGGTGCGCAAGCTGGCCGCCTTTGTGGAGCAGTTCCTCAACGGCATGGCGGGCTTCAAGCGGTTCGTGGAGCTCATGCGGGTGGAGCCCGAGGTGAAGGACGCCCCCGGCGCCGCCGTCATGGGCACCGCCAAGGGAGACATCCGCATCGAGGACGTGTCCTTTGCCTACAGCAACGGCGAGCCTGTTTTGGACCATATCTCCATCCACATCCCCCAGGGGGAGACGGTGGCGGTGGTGGGCCCCTCCGGCGGCGGCAAGTCCACCCTGTGCCAGCTCATCCCCCGGTTCTACGACGTCACCGGGGGCCGTATCCTGGTGGACGGCATGGATGTGCGAAGCGTCACCCAGCACTCCCTGCGGCAGAACATCGGCATCGTCCAGCAGGACGTGTTCCTCTTCGCCGGCACCATCCTGGACAACATCCGCTACGGCCGGCCGGACGCCACCGAGGAGGAGATCATGGAGGCGGCCCGCCGGGCGGAGATCTACGACGACATCCTGGACATGCCCGACGGCTTCCAGACCTACGTGGGGGAGCGGGGCGTCATGCTCTCCGGCGGACAGAAGCAGCGGGTGTCCATCGCCCGCATCTTCCTGAAAAACCCGCCCATCCTCATCCTGGACGAGGCCACCTCCGCCCTGGACTCGGTGACCGAGGCCCGCATCCAGTCGGCCTTTGACGAGCTGGCCAAGGGGAGGACCACCCTCATCATCGCCCACCGGCTCTCTACCATCCGCAACGCCCACCGCATCATCGTGGTGGACGACAACCGCATCGTGGAGGAGGGCACCCACGCCCAGCTTCTGGCCTCCGGCGGGGAGTATGCCCAGCTGTATAACGCCCAGAAGAGCGTAGCGGTGTGATCGGCCGCCCCCGGGGCGGCCCGGTCAGGTCTCCTTAACCAAAGGCTACACCTTTGGGAACGGTTTTTCCCGACCCCCCATTTCTTTTGACAGCCGTGCAAGGGCGGCACCCTTGCAACCACATGAGGCCCAACCGGGCCTCCGGCGGGTGACTTTTTGAATGCGCAAAAAGTCACCAAAAACGCACTTAGGGGGTGCGGCCCCGGATGAAGCACCGGCCAGAGGGCGGCCGGGCTCCATAGGGTCCTCACCCCCTAAGGACCCCCGTTTTACGGGGGCACAGGATAAGAACTGCCACCTTCTCCGTCCGGCGTTGGGGTAAGCCGACGCTCCCTACTTCCTATTTCCGCTCGCCGCTCTCTTGGAAGTTGTAGTGACACGTCGGGCCCTCGATACACGCCTACCGCAAGCTTGGCCCAAACTAGGCGCTTCTCTGGTAGAACAGTTACGCTGAAACTGGTACAGTGGAGCGGCAGCGGAAAGCGGCGCTTCGTGTGTCCTGGCTTTCTGCGCCGGTCCATAGAAGGACGCACCGAAGGGCT
>JAHZFC010000259.1 GCA_019421525.1 Clostridiales bacterium | reverse complement strand
CGCAGAACTCCACTGCGGCGATGTGTTCCCGGATGGACATGGTAGCGGACTCTCCGGTGGTACCGCACACGCACACCGCGTCCACACCGGCGGCGATTTGATGGTCGATCTGCTTACCGAACGCGTCATAGTCGATGGCGCCGGACTGGCTGAAAGGCGTGACCAGGGCGGGACAGGCACCGGTGAATACTGGAGTTCTCATTTGATACACCCTTTCTGATATAGCGTTGCGCCGAAAAGAGACAGGCTCCAGCGTATGAGGATCTCTGCTCTTCTGGCCTCGGTCTCCTTGTTACCTGTGGTCGATGTATCCCTCTGCGCACAACAGCTCAGCCAGCAGCACCGCGCCGCCGGCAGCCCCCCGGAGGGTGTTGTGAGACAGGGACACGAATTTGTAGTCGTACTGGGTGTCCGGGCGCAGGCGGCCAACAGACACAGCCATGCCGCCCTCCAGGTCCCGGTCCAGCTTGGCCTGGGGCCGGTCCGGCTGCTCAAAGTAGTGGAGGAACTGCTTGGGGGCGGAGGGCAGCGCCAGCTCCTGAGGGCGGCCCTTGAAGGTATTCCAAGCCTCTTTCATCTGGTCCATGGTGGGCTTGTTGCGGAAGGTGACAAAAGCGGCGGCGGTGTGGCCGTTGGAGACGGGGACCCGCAGGCACTGGGCGGTGATAGCAGGGGACTCGGCATTGACGATGACGCCGTTTTCCACCCGGCCCCACACCTTCAGCGGCTCCTGTTCGCTCTTTTCCTCTTCTCCGCCGATGTAGGGGATGAGGTTATCCACCATCTCAGGCCAGGTCTCGAAGGTCTTGCCCGCGCCGGAGATGGCCTGATAGGTACACACCAGGATCTTATCGATCCCGAACTGGCGCAGGGGGGACAGGGCGGGGACATAGCTCTGGATGGAGCAGTTGGATTTGACCGCGATAAAGCCCCGCTTGGTTCCCAGCCGCTTTCGCTGGTCGTCGATGACCTTGATGTGCTCCGGGTTGACCTCCGGGATGACCATGGGCACGTCGGGCGTCCAGCGGTGGGCGGAGTTGTTGGACACCACGGGGCACTCGAACTTGGCATAGGCCTCTTCCAGTGCCTTGATCTCCTCTTTTTTCATGTCTACAGCGGAAAAGACAAAGTCCACCTGTCCGGCGATCTTCTCCACATCGTCCTGGGCGCTCATCAGGATCATGTCCTTGGCATCGGCGGGGATGGGAGTGTCCATGGCCCAGCGGCCGGCCACCGCATCCTCATACCTCTTGCCTGCGGATCGGGGACTGGCTGCGATCACAGTGAGCTGGAACCAGGGATGGCCATGCATCAGGGTGACGAACCGCTGGCCGACCATGCCGGTGCCGCCGATGATGCCTACTTTGTATTTTTCCATCGTAAAGACCTCCTGCCGCCCCTTCAAAAAACTGGGGCGCATAAAAATGAGAATATGGTTGAAAAGAGTGCGCTTCTTGTACTATAATGAAAAACGAGCGTATCGACACGGGAAGACGAAGCGGATCGATATTTTGTCTATCATAACATCAACACGCTAAAGTGTCAATTCACCCGGATGCCCAATTTGGAGAAATGGAGCGCAGCATGAAGAAGAAAATCATACAGATCGTATCCTCATCCCTTGCGGCAGTATCTCTCTTGACCGTTGCAGCACTGGCGGTGTCGCCTGAGACAGATCGGGTCCCGTCCAACAGTACAGGACTGGGATATACCGCCCAGGACAGTGATTACACCGGGGTGGGCGAGCAGCTCATGCGCATCGGCATTTATTATGGAA
>JAHZFC010000258.1 GCA_019421525.1 Clostridiales bacterium | reverse complement strand
GGTGGGCGTGGCCCTGGAGACCGTCAAGCAGCTGGAGGCCCAGATGCTGATGCGGCATTACAAGGGTTTCCTTGAATAAGCGGGAGGTTGGAGATATGGGAATGAAGCTGATCCTGCTGGGCGCTCCGGGCGCCGGCAAAGGAACTCAGGCTGAGATCCTCAGCGCCAAGCTGGGAATCCCGACCATCTCCACCGGCAATATTCTGCGTGCCGCCATCAAGGAAGGCACATCCATCGGCTTAGAGGCCAAGTCCTATATGGATGCGGGCAAGCTGGTCCCCGATTCCGTTATCATCGGCATCGTTGCCCAGCGGTTGGAGCAGCCTGACTGCTCCGGGGGCTTCATCCTGGACGGAGTGCCCCGCACCATTGGCCAGGCCCAGGCTTTGGCCCAGGCAGGTGTGACCTTTGACCATGTGGTGTCCATCGAGATCTCCGATGGGGAGATCGAAGAACGCATGACCGGCCGCCGGGTCTGCCAGAACTGCGGCGCGCCCTACCATGTGAAGGCCAAGCCCTCTAAAGTGGAAGGTGTGTGCGACACCTGTGGCGGACCCCTGGTACAGCGGGAGGACGACAAGCCGGAGACTGTGCGCCACCGGCTGGAGGTCTACCACGCTGAGACCGAGCCCCTGAAGGGCTACTATGAGGAGAAGGGTATCCTGACCCCCGTAGATAATCAGTCTACCATTGAGGATACCACCAAAGCGATCATGGAGGCCCTGAGTATCTGATGGGTTTGGAAATGATTTCACTAAAATCTCCCCGAGAGATCGAGGCCATGCGCCGGGCTGGGCGCCTTACCGCCCAGGCCCGGGCTCTGGCTGGCTCTATGATCAGACCCGGAGTCACGACCCATGAGATCGATACAGCGGTCCGCCGCTTTATCGAGAGCCATGGGGCCAAGCCCTCCTTCCTGGGATACGGCGGTTTTCCCGGCTCCGCTTGTATCTCGGTGAACGAGGAGGTTATCCACGGCATCCCTGGGCCCCGAAAGCTGAAGGAGGGCGACATCGTCAGCGTAGATGTGGGCGCCTTTATCGGCGGCTTCCATGGTGACTGCGCCGCCACCTACCCATGCGGGCAGGTGAGCGACGAGGCCAAGCGCCTGATTCAGGTCACCCAGCAGAGCTTCTGGGAGGGCATGAAATTTGCCCGCCAGGGTTGCCGGGTCTCTGACATCGGCCACGCGGTCCAGGTGTATGTAGAGGCCAACGGCTTTTCCGTCGTCCGGGATTTTGTGGGACATGGCGTGGGCGCCAGACTCCATGAGCCCCCGGAGGTACGCAACTTCGGACCTGCCGGCCACGGTCCCCGGCTTCAGCCTGGCATGACCCTGGCGGTAGAGCCTATGGTATGCGCCGGAGACTGGCGGGTGAAGGTGCTGTCAGACAAATGGACCACCGTCTCTCTGGATGGGTCCCTGACAGCCCACTATGAGAACAGTATCCTGATCACAGAAGAGGGCCCTGAGATCCTGACCGTCACAGAGGATGGAGCCTATGTATGATTATACGGGCTGGATCGTAGAGGCCGCCGCTGGCCGGGACAAGGGCGGAGTGTTCTGTGTGGTGGGAGTGGACCAGGAGCGGTCCATGTTGCTGCTGGCCGATGGAAAGCGCCGTAAGGTCGCCAATCCCAAGGTCAAAAAGCTGGGCCATGTGCTCCCTCTCACTGATATGGAGCATCCATTTGACCACCCGACCATCCAAGGGCTGAAACGCGGGACACCGCTGTCCGACAGAGCATTGAGAAGGGCGCTGGCCGCCTTCAAGGAGGGAATCACGCTTGGCGAAAGATGAT
>JAHZFC010000257.1 GCA_019421525.1 Clostridiales bacterium | reverse complement strand
TCAACGTCATGGGCTGCGGCGAACAGCGGGGCAAGACCGAGGGCTACTTCCGGGGCGCCAAGGTGGAAGCCACCATGCTGCCCAGCATCCAGGTGTCCATCGTGGTGTGCAGGCTGCCGGTGCGCCTGGTGGTGGAGACCGCCAAGAAAGTGCTGTACACCGGCCATATCGGCGACGGCAAGATCTTTGTCTCCGACGTGGAGAACGTCATCAAAGTCCGGACCGGCGAGGAGGGCTACGACGCCCTGCAGGATGCAGAGTGAGCACCTCCTCCCGTGCCCATATGCACATTCACTGCCGCGGGGGCCGGGGTCCGATGGATCCCGGCCCTCCGGCATACTCCGCCCGTTTCGGGGCATACTGACACTGTCAACCCGGGGATATCTCCCCAGACGGAGGCAGGCCATGGAATATCTCAATGCATTTCTCTGCGGCGGCATCCTGTGTGCCATCGGGCAGATCATCATCGACAAGACCCGGCTGACCCCCGCCCGCATCCTCACCGGCTATGTGGTGGCGGGCGTGCTGCTCAGCGCCCTGGGGCTGTATGAGCCCCTGGCGGAGTGGGGCGGAGCCGGGGCCACGGTGCCCCTGACGGGCTTCGGCCACAATCTGGCCAAGGGCGTCCGGGAGGCGGTGGCCGCCGACGGCTGGATCGGCGTCTTTACCGGCGGTCTCACGGCGGCGGCCGGCGGCATTGCCGCGGCTGTGGTGGCCGGTGTGGTGATGGCGGCCATCTTCCGCCCCGGCGACAAACGCTGACAGAGCCTTCCTCTCCCCGGCAGGGCGGCCGTTGCCGCCCTGTCTTTATTTTGTCATTTTTTTGTTGTTCTTTCCTGGCGGGTTCCTGCTATACTATGGGCAGCGACAAATTTCGACAGAAAGGAACATCCCATTATGCGCCGTTTCACTGCCCTGCTGCTTGCTGTGCTGACGCTGCTCTCTCTGACCGCCTGCGGCGGTCAGGACGCCTCCGTCCCGGAGGAGGACACGGAGGATCCCGGCGGCGAGCCCGTGGAGGTCCTGCCCCCGGAGCCGGAGCCCTATGACATTCTGGATCCCACCGTGATGCCGGAGGGCGGCGTCCGGGACGGGGTGACCTATGTGGCCTATGACGGCATTGTAGAGCATCTGTTCTTCCATCCCGTCATCGCCTATCCGGAGCTGGCCTTCGACGGGGACGCCCAGGCCAACGGCCTGGACGACTACATGGTGACGGTGGACGAGTACAACAAGATCCTCCAGAGCGTCTATGACAAGGGCTATGTTCTGGTGGACATCGGCGATGTGTGGAGCGAGACCACCGGCGAGGACGGTCAGCCCAAGATGGTGAAGAACACCCTCTACCTGCCGGAGGGCAAAAGGCCCCTGATCCTCTCCTACGACGACACCAATTACTACGACTATATGCTCCAGAACGGCTTTGCCTACAAGCTGATCATCGGCGAGGACGGCAAGATCGCCTCCTGGGGCAAGGACCCCCAGGGCAGCGAGGTGGTCAGCCGGGACCTGGACGCCATCCCCATCCTGGACAAGTTCGTGGAGGAGCATCCGGACTTCTCCCCCTTCGGCGCCAAGGGCTGCCTGAGCCTCACCGGCTACCAGGGCATCCTGGGCTACCGGACCCAGACGGACACCAAGAGCTGGACCGAGGCCCAGGAGGCCAACCGCCAGAAGGAGATTGAGGCGGTGAAGCCCATCATCGCGGAGCTCAAGCGCACCGGCTGGACCTTCGGCAGCCACACCTGGGGCCACATCCGCCTGGGCACCAAGAGCCTGGAATCCATCCAGGCGGACACCCAGCGAT
>JAHZFC010000256.1 GCA_019421525.1 Clostridiales bacterium | reverse complement strand
CCCAGGGAACCCGGTACGCCAACTTCCCCCACGACTGGGTGGAGCTTCTGACGAAAGCCACCAGCGCCTATTTAGCGGAGGCCCAGCGGCGGGGCCTGTGCCGGAACGATGTGGAGCCGGCAGAGCTGCACATCCTACTGTCCGCCTTCTGGACCACGATCTACGAACCCTTCATCCACCACTTTACCTGGGAGCAGATCGAGGCCCACTGCCGGATCGTCTGCGGCCTGTTCAACTGGCATGGAGCGCTGCATTTTCAGAAATAGGGAAAGCCTCTCCCTGCGGAGAGGTTTTTCACCGACTAATAGTTAGCCATAGCTAATTATCAAAAGAAGGAGGTTCGGTTGTGTTTCAAAAAGTCTTGGAGTATGCGGGCGAGTACCGAAAGACCACCTATCTCTCCATGGTGGTGATGCTGATCGGCATTGTGATGAACGTGCTCCCCTTCCTGTTCATCTACCAACTGATCCGCCCTCTGCTTCTGGGGGGATCGCTGGAACTCGGATACGCGGTGTGGCGGGTGGCCGCCATTGGCGTCTGTGGGATCCTGTATGCCGTTTTGTATGTGAAGGGCCTGTCCCTCTCCCACCGGGCAGCCTACAACACGCTGAAAAATCTGCGGATCTCTCTGCAAGGAAAACTGGAGCGGCAGCCCCTGGGCGTGATTCAGGAGAAAGGCGTGGGCGCCCTGAAGAAGATGTTCATTGACGACATCGACTCCATTGAACTGCTGCTGGCCCACGCCCTGCCGGAGGGGCTGGCCAATCTGGCGGTGCCCGCCTTCGTCTTTCTCGCCATGTTCTTCGTGGACTGGAAGTTGGCGCTGCTCTCCCTGTGCGCGCTGCCCCTGGGTCTGGTGGCCATGATGGCCATGTACCGCGCCGGCACCAGCAAGATGGGGGCCTACTACGCCTCGGCCCAGAGGATGAACAACACCATCGTGGAGTACATCAACGGCATGGAGGTGGTGAAGGTCTTTAACCGGGACGGGGAGTCCTACCAGCGTTTCGAGCAGGATGTGCGGGGCTACCGGGACTTCACCCTGGCTTGGTACAAGGTCTGCTGGCCCTGGATGGCCCTCTACAACAGCATCCTGCCCTGTGTGGCCCTGTTCACCCTGCCCATCGGGGCGTACCTGGTTTTACAAGGGTATTCAACCCTGCCGGATTTCGCCTTGGTGCTGTGCATGTCCTTCGGCGTGGGTGCGCCCCTGCTGCGGGCGCTGGGGTTCATGTCCACCCTGCCACAGATCAGCTACAAGATCACCGCTCTGGAGCAGCTGATGGGGGCCCCGGCTCTGGAGCAGACAGACGCACCTTTCTCCGGTGAGGATCACTCCGTCTCCTTTGAGGACGTCCGCTTTGCCTATCAGGAGGACGAGGTGCTCCACGGCGTCTCCCTCACCGCGCCGGAGGGGAGCCTCACCGCCCTGGTGGGGGAGTCGGGCAGCGGCAAGTCCACCCTGGCCAAGCTCCTGGTCCACTACTACGATGTGACCGGCGGGAGCATCCGCGTGGGCGGCCAGGACATCCGGGAGATGAGCGTGGAGGCCCTCAACGACCAGATCTCCTATGTGGCCCAGGAACAGTTCCTGTTCAACATGAGCCTGCTGGAGAACATCCGCCTGGGCCGCCCGGAAGCCACGGACCAGGAAGTACTGGCCGCGGCGGAGAAGGCCCAGTGCGGGGAGTTCCTCGCCCGGCTGGAGCACGGCATCCACACCATGGCCGGGGACGGGGGCAAGATGCTCTCCGGCGGGGAGCGGCAGCGCATTTCCCTGGCCCGGGCAATCCTGAAAAACGCCCCCATCGTGGTCCTGGACGAGGCCACCGCCTTCATGGATCCGGAGAATGAGGAGAAGATGAACGAGG
>JAHZFC010000255.1 GCA_019421525.1 Clostridiales bacterium | reverse complement strand
GCTGGCACTGGTCATCGCGGCATTCCGCATGGAGCTTAAGCTCCGACAGGCCCAGCGTGACCGCCCCGATGGCGATGCCGCCGGTGAGCGGGGCGCAGAAGCACAGCTCCAAACACAGGGAAAGCAGGGCCATATACCAGGACGCCCACAGCCAGGTCCGCCGCCAATACTGCCGCCGCAGCCGGGTAAGGGTCTCGGTACGGGTGGTATCGTCATCCACTATCTCGGACTTGCGCCGGAAGGCATAGCGGTACAGCAGCCAAAACAGCGCCACACACAGGGGATCGACCAGCATGACCACCCCCAGCAGCGCCTCCCCCGCCGCCAGCTCCCACACCACCGGCACCAGACTGAGGAGCAGCGGGGGCAGGAAATGGAGGAAGGACAGCTCTCGTGCTGGCTGGGCCGCGGCGGACAGGTCCACCGTCACCGTCTGCTCCGGCGGCCGCCGCCAGCCCCGCCGGGCCTTGATGCGCTTCAGGTCCCGGTTGCACAGGGCGTAGACCACCATGGGCGCCGCGATGGCCAGGTCGGTCCACACCAGCATCAAAGTCAGGCTGGCCCCCATGGACAGGGGCAGGAACAGCCCCAGGAGTGCCAGGATGGTCAAGATCAGGCAGACCACCGCCAGCTGGGTCCTGAACCGTTTCAGGCGGGCCTGTACTTCGGGGGCGGTCCGGCCCTCATAGGGCAGGGTCACGCCGATGGCGATATTTTTCTTGAATTTCGTCTCATTGGCCATGAAGATATACTCCACGGCGGGCATCCAGATGACGCACAGCCATAAGATCAGCCTGACGATCATGTCTCTCCCTCCTCGTCATAGAGCCTGGCGCACAGCGCCAAGATCTCCTCCCGGCTCAGCCCGGCCAGGCGCAGCTCCGACAGGCGAAGGCGCAGGCCACGGAGGGTCTCCCGGCCGGGCCCCGCCGCCCCATGCCGGGGGGCCACCGTGGCCCCGCTGCGCCGGTCCGTCTGGATATATCCCTCCTGCTTCAAAAGCTGATAGGCCTTGCTCACCGTCATCATGTTGATCCCCGCCTCGTCCGCCAGTGCCCGGATGGTGGGCAGGCGCTGGCCGCTCTCCAGGCTGCCGTCGGCAATGCCCAGCACGATCTGGTCCCGGATCTGCTGGTAGATGGGGGTGTCGCTGTTGAAGTCCAGCTGCAGGAGCATATGCTCGCCTCCTTTTGCATTATTTATTGTAATGCAAATAATGCATTTTGTCAACAGCGGAACACCGTCAAAATTTCTTGGCTCTGTCAGAAAAACACAGTTGAAAATTCGACGCAACTCTTATAAAATAAATAAGTTGTAAAAATGATTTGCTGCTGCGGGCCTGCCGCGGCCATGAGGTGTGATATGATGGATCTGCGTGTCGGGATCGACATCGGCTCCACCACGGTCAAGGTGGTGGTGCTGGACGAGGATGATAAGCTGCTGTTCCGCTCCTATGAGCGGCACTATTCCAAGGCCAGGGAGCGGGCCTGTGAGACGCTGCGCTCCATCCAGGATATGCTGGCCGGACAGAAGGTCAAGCTGGTGGTCACCGGCTCGGCCGGACTGGGGGTGGCAAAGGCCGCGGGGCTGGACTTCGTCCAGGAGGTGTACGCCACCGCCGCGGCGGTGAACACCTACGTCCCGGACACGGACGCGGTCATCGAGCTGGGGGGCGAGGACGCCAAGATCATCTTCTTCGGCGGCGCCCTGGAGGAGCGGATGAACGGCTCCTGCGCCGGCGGCACCGGGGCCTTCATCGACCAGATGGCCACCCTGATGAACGTCACGGTGAACGAGCTGGACGAGCTGAGCCTGAAGCACGAGAAGATCTACCCCATCGCCTCCCGCTGCGGCGTCTTTGCCAAGAGCGACA
>JAHZFC010000254.1 GCA_019421525.1 Clostridiales bacterium | reverse complement strand
CCCGGCGATCCTTTGGTGACTTTCTGATCGTTTAGAAAGTCACCCGCCGGAGGCCATGGAATGGCCTGGTGGTGTTGCAAGGGCTTCGCCCTTGCTGTGGCTGTCAAAAGAAATGGGGTCGGGAAAGACGTTCCCCAAGTGCGAAGCACTTGGAAGCGCCCTCAAGGACGCAGTCCTTGAAACGGTCAAGGGCATAGCCCTTGCATTTTCCCGCTTTTTTCAAAAGCGGCCTTCTTTGGCAGATTCCGACATCCCTCCTGCCGTATAATCCCATTACCAACTGCAAGGAGGACAAGCCATGCCAGTGACTGTCACCAGTGAAAACCGGGACCTGACCGCCCACCTGTCCGGCGAGATCGACCACCACGGCGCCCGGACCATGATGGCCGAGCTGGACGCGCTCATCGCCGACCGGCTCCCCCGCCGGCTGACCCTGGACCTGTCCGGGGTCAACTTCATGGACAGCTCGGGCATCGCCGTGCTCATCCGGTGCAAACGCCGGATGGACGAGCTGGGGGGCACCCTCCGGGCGGTGTCCATCCCCACCCAGCCCCGCCGGGTGCTGGACGCCGCCGGGCTGGGGCGGCTCATCAGTCTGGAATAAGGAGGGCTACATACATGAAAGCCATCGACCAAGCCACCATCGTCTTTACCTCCCGCTCCGCCAACGAGGGGTTCGCCCGGGCGGCAGCCGCCTGCTTCGCCGCCCAGCTGGACCCCACATTGGACGAGGTGGCCGACATCAAGACCGCCGTGAGCGAAGCGGTGACCAACGCCATCGTCCATGCCTACCCCGACCGGCTGGGCCGGGTGACCATGCGCCTGCGGCTGCTGGAGGGGGGCGTGCTGGAGGTCCAGGTGAAGGATTCCGGCGTTGGCATCGCCGACATCGAGCAGGCCCGCACCCCCCTGTTCACCACCGGCAACGAGGAGCGCTCCGGCATGGGCTTCACTATCATGGAGAGCTTCATGGATGCCCTAAAAGTCAAGTCCGCTCCCGGGAAGGGCACCACCGTCACCATGCGCAAGCGCATCGCCCGCCGCTCGGGCGGGATCCGGTGAGGGGCGCCGACGCCCCCACCCTGCTGGAGGCCGCCCAGAAGGGCGACAACGACGCCTGTGAGCGGCTGCTCATCGAAAACAGCGGCCTGATCTGGTCGGTGGCAAAGCGGTACTACGGCCGCGGGGTGGAGAGCGAGGATCTGTACCAGCTGGGCTGCCTGGGCTTTTTGAAGGCGGTGCGGGGATTCGACCTGAGCTACGGCACCCAGTTCTCCACCTATGCCGTGCCCAAGATCGCCGGGGAGATCCGCCGCTTCCTCCGGGACGACGGGGTGGTGAAGGTCAGCCGGACGGTGAAGGAGCGCTCCGCCGCCATCCGCCTGGCCCGGGAGCGGCTGAGCGCCCAGCTGGGCCGGGAGCCCACGTTGTCCGAGCTGTCTGAGGCCACTGGGCTGGAGCCGGAGGACATCGCCGCGGCGGAGACCGCCACCCTCACCGTGGCCTCCATCCACAGCGAGAGCGGCGAGGAGGGCTTCACCCTGGAGGCGGTGCTGGGGGAGGGGGGCATGGAGGACGAGGTGGTGGAGCGCCTGTCCCTACGCGCCGCTATCGACGCCCTGCCGGAACGGGAGCGGCAGGTGATCTTCCTGCGATTTTACAAAAATCTCACCCAGGACCGGGCCGCCAAGGTGCTGGGGGTGAGCCAGGTACAGGTGTCCCGCATCGAGCGACGGGCGGTGGAGCACCTGCGCCAGGCGCTGGAGGAGGGGTAGGGCCGGGGCCCTGCCTCTCCTTTTCTTTTTTCCAAAAAGCAAAGGACAAAGGGTGGCATCCTTGCGACCATCGAGACCCTGCCAGGGCCTCCACCTCTTGCAAGGTTTCGCCTTGCGGCGACCTACTTTCTGTACGCACAGAAAGTAGGCAAA
>JAHZFC010000253.1 GCA_019421525.1 Clostridiales bacterium | reverse complement strand
GTGGCCAGGGTGATGCCCAGGGTGGACAGCATGCCCACGCCGGCGATGCCGATGCCGTACAGGCCGCGGTTGAAGGCGTCGGTGAACAGGCCCTCAGCGTCCACGATCTCCAGGGTGCCGCCTGCGGCGAAGTAGCTGACCAGCACAGCCACGGCCACGATGAGGATGGAGGCCAGGGTGGACTTCAGGCCCAGGGAGATACCGCCGATGATGACGGTGGCCGCGCCGGTCTCGGTGGAGTCGGCCAGCTTCTGGGTGGGCTTGTAGGTGTCAGAGGTGTAGTACTCAGTGAAGTAGCCGATGGCGCAGCCGCCGATCAGGCCGCACAGGATGGCCACATACACGCCCATCTGACCGTCCAGGATGAAGTAGGTCAGGGGAGCGGCCAGGACGGCGGACAGGATAGCGGCAGTATAGGTACCGGTGCGCAGGGAGCGCAGCAGGGACTGCTGGGAGGCGTTCTCCTTGGTCTTGACCAGGAAGGAGCCCAGGATGGAGCACACCACCCCCAGCACGGCCAGCAGCACGGGAAGCAGCAGGCCGCCCCAGCCATAGCCGCCCACGGCGCCCAGGGCAAAGGTGGCCAGGATGGAGCCCACATAGGACTCGTACAGGTCGGCGCCCATGCCGGCCACGTCGCCCACGTTGTCGCCCACGTTGTCGGCGATGGTGGCGGGGTTGCGGGGATCGTCCTCAGGGATGCCAGCCTCCACCTTGCCCACCAGGTCGGCGCCCACGTCGGCGGCCTTGGTGTAGATGCCGCCGCCCACACGGGCGAACAGGGCCATGAAGGAAGCACCCATGCCGTTCATGACCATGATGTTGCCCAGGGAGATGGGGTCGTCGATGCCAAAGATGTAGCGCAGCAGGAAATACCAGATAGAGATGTCCAGCAGGCCCAGGCCCACCACGGTGAAGCCCATGACGGAGCCGGAGGAGAAGGCCACCCGCAGGCCGCGGTTCAGGCTCTCAGAGGCGGCTTGTGCGGTGCGGGCGTTGGAATTGGTGGCGATCTTCATGCCGATGAAGCCGGCCAGCATGGACCAGATGCCACCTGTCAGGAAGGCGAAGGGGGTGAACTTGGACAGCATATCGCCGTTGGTGGCGAACGCCATGATGAGCAGGATGATAAAGACCACCAGGAAGACCTTTGCCACCGTGGTATACTGGTGCTTCAGGTAGGCGTTGGCGCCGTCACGGATGGACTGTGCGATCTTCTTCATGGTGTCGGTGCCCTCGGAGTAGGCCATGACTTTGTTGCGCTGGATCAGGGCGAACACCAGAGCCAGGGCCGCCCCAACAAAGCCAAGCCAGAAGAGGTTTTCGATCATTCACATACAACTCCTTTGTCAAAATTTTTTCTCATTCCGTTCACAAAATGTCTAAACTTTATCTTACCATATCGTACGGGATTTGCAAGCTTCACTTCGCTAAATAAAGGGGAAATATCTCTTTTTCGTGATTCCAACGAAAATACATTTGTTCTCGACGGAGATCCCCGTGCAAAAGGCCGGAGAACGGCCGGCGCCGTCGGCAGATCGATGCTGTCCTTGCATTTTGGGCGGGCGGATCTTATAATGGAGCTGCAACGGTCCGTGCTCCGGAGAAAGGAGCACGGGCAGAACTTTGATCCAAGATCGGGGTGGATGAAATGATCGCAAATGAAAGGCAATTCCATATCGACTGCCGTGAGGGGGACGTGGGGCGCTACTGCCTGCTGCCGGGTGACCCCGGCCGGTGCGAGAAGATCGCCCGGTACCTTGACGGATCCTCTTTCGTAAGATCCAACCGGGAGTTCACCACCTATACGGGAACGGTCCTGGGGGAGAAGGTGAGCGTGGTGTCCACCGGGATCGGGGGCCCCTCCGCCGCCATCGCCATGGAGGAATTGGCAAACCTGGGCGTGGACACCTTTGTGCGGGTGGGCACCTGCGGGGGCATCCGCCTGGACGTGAAGAGCGGCGAGCAGGGGGAGACCGCCGCCGCGGGGCGAGTGCTGGGGGCCCGCCGGGACTTCGCCCCCATCGAGTTCCCGGCGGTGCCCGACTA
>JAHZFC010000026.1 GCA_019421525.1 Clostridiales bacterium | reverse complement strand
CCGGCGCCCCCAGCCGCACCGACCGCGTGGCCAAGTACAACCAGCTGCTGCGCATTGAGGAGCAGCTGGGCGACATCGCCGAGTACCCCGGCATGAAGGCCTTCTTCAATCTGAAGTAAGCTTCCAAGCTTCCGAGCAAAGCCGCCCAACGGGCGGCTTTGCTTTTCCCGTCGCCCAGCTCCTTGGGGCCCCATCGCAGATGGGGCGCGCGCAGCGCGTACAAGCGTTTTCGCAAAGGCGAAAACCTTGGCGCAGGCGGAATTTATTTCCGCCGAGCATTTTAAGCCTTCGGGTCCCCAATGTGCGCCGGGTGCATATTGGGTGCTGGGCGACATCGCCGAGTACCCCGGCATGAAGGCATTCTTCAACCTGAAGTAAGCAATTTTACGTTAAAAGGCAGGACCGCTGAAGCGGTCCTGCCTTTTTGTATACAAAAAGATCCACCGGCTATGCCGGTGGATCCTCGTGACCGTAAGCGGCCAGCACCCGATCTACCTGCTGCTGGCTGGGGGTCCGCGTCGTAGGGAGCCAGACTCTTCTCAAACCACAGCACGTCTCGCCACTGACCAGCCTTGTAGCCGGTATTTTTATGTACGCCAATCAACCGGAAGCCCAGGGATTTTTGGAGGGCCTCGCTGGCCGGGTTCGGAGAGGTCACAACCCCGTATACGGTACGGACGCCCTGAAGGGACAAAAGGTCCAGCAGAGCTTGGTACAGCCGTCTGCCATAGCCCTTTCCAACAGCGGCAGGGGCCAAATAGATGGACAGCTCCGCGTTCCACTGATAGGCCTTCCACTCACGCTCTGGATGGGCGTAGGTGTAGCCCAACAGCCTGCCCTGGTCCTCCAGCACCAGATAGGGGTATTGTTTCAACGCATCGGAAATGCGCCGGGTAAATTCCTCCAAGGTGGGCAGCTCATATTCAAAGGTAATGGGGGTCTGAATATACTGACGGTAAATCTCCAACAGAGCCAGAGCATCTCCAGGGACAGCAAGTCGGATCGTCATGGCTGACCGTGCTCCTTTCCCTCTTTCCATCAGACTTGGACGCGCTCAATGCCCTCCACCGCCGCCTGGACCATGGCGTCGACGTCCAGCTTTTCCTCCGCCGCCTCCACCTCGGTGAGAATGGGGCGGAGCCGGGGGTGCCGGGGAGTAAAAACGGTGCAGCAGTCCTCGTAGGGCAGGATGGAGGTCTCAAAGGTGCCGATCTTCCGGGCGATCTGGACAATCTCCTCCTTGTCCAGCCCCACGACTGGCCGCAGAACAGGCAGGGCGGCCACAGCCCCCGTGACGTTCATCGCCTCCATGGTCTGGCTGGCCACCTGGCCCAGACACTCACCAGTGACCAGGGCCTTGGCGCCGCACCGTTTGGCCACCTCCTGGGCGATGCGCATCATGAAGCGGCGCATGAGGATGGTGAACAGCTCCTCCGGGCAGGAGCGGCGCAGCTCCTCCTGGATCTTGGTGAAGGGCACCACATGGACGCAGGTCTTGCCGATGTAGGGCACCAGCAGCCGGGCCAGGTCCAGCACCTTCTCCTTGGCCTCCGGGGAGGTATAGGGGTAGGAGTAGTAGTGGATCATGTCCACGATGACCCCCCGCTTGGCGATCATCCAGGAGGCCACCGGGGAGTCGATGCCCCCGGACAGCAGGCTGAGGGCCCGCCCCCCCATGCCCACGGGCAGTCCCCCCGCCCCCTCCTCCGGGTCGGCGTGCACGAAGGCCTCGTAGTCCCGGACCTCCACATGGACGGTGAGCTCCGGGTGGTGGACGTCCACCGTCAGGTGGGGGAATGCGTCGTGGAGCTCGCCCCCCACATACTGGGACAGCTGGATGGAGGTCATGGGGAAGGTCTTGTCCGCCCGCTTGGACTCCACCTTGAAGGACTTGGCATCGCGCAGCTTGTCCCCCAGGTACTCCCTGGCGCACGCCACGACGGCGTCCTTGTCCTTGGGGCAGGCCCGGGCCCGGCACAGCCCGGCCACGCCGAAGAGCTTGCCCATGGCCTGCCAGGCCCCTTCAAAGTCGCAGCTTTCGTCCTGGGGCTCGATGTAGGTGGCGGACTGGCGGGTGTACACCTTGAAGGCGCCGTACTTCTTCAGCCGCCGCTTGGCGTTGCCCATGAGCTTGTCCTCAAAGCCCCGGCGGTTCAGGCCCTTGAGCACCATTTCCCCCTGCTTGAGCAGGATGATCTCTCTCATTGTCATTCCTCCGATCCGCCGGCAGCGGCGGGAAAGATATCACAGCTCCAGGGGCGCGTCCTGCGTCCCCGGAGCTGTTGTGTCCCGCGCTCCATCCGGCGGTACTTGATGTGATGTGCAGCGGTATTATACCGGAAATCTTTCACCCGGTCAACGCCCAGCCGCCTCCGGGGCCTGGGCCAGCTCATTCATGGCCTGGGTCAGCGCCCGGGCCAGCTCGTCCCGCTCCTGCCGGAAGGACTTTTCTCCGGTAAAGGACAATGCCCGGCCCATGACCAGAGTTTTGTCCGA
Source organism: Clostridiales bacterium (assembly GCA_019421525.1). GTDB lineage: Bacteria > Bacillota > Clostridia > Oscillospirales > Oscillospiraceae > Enterenecus. Next base: position 15,918 of record JAHZFC010000026.1, on the reverse strand, counting down.
CCTCCGGCAGCACAGGGGGACAAAGGGCAGGTGGCGTCCGGTGGCCTTGCAATAGGGCCGCTCCAGGTGGAGGAAGCCGCTGTACAGCTGCCCCACCTGCTCCCCGGTGCTGGCGTAGTCCTGGTCCGGACAGATGAGCAGAGACTGCCCCCGGGCCAGGGCCTGCTGGCTCTGGCGGAGGGTGTCCCGGATATCCAGGCTGCCCCGCCACACGGGGATGACCCGGAACTGCCGCAGAAAGCCGGGCAGCAGCAGGCTCAGCAGCCGGGAGACCGCCCAGGCCGCCGGCTTGGGCCAGCCGAAGCGCTGGGTGAAGGTATAGCCGTAATACTGTTCAAAGCAGGCCCTCCGGTCGCAGAAGGGGGAGAGCACCCACAGCCGCACTTCCCGGGGAAGGTAGGCCATGGCGTGGATGGGGCCGAACAGGTTCTGGTGGTGGACCAGGAACACCGCCGGGGCGGGGGTCTCCTCCAGCGCCTGGACCTTCCAGGGGCCCAGTGCCCGCCGGACCACCCACCGGGCGGCCCGGCCAAAGGGGGCGTACAGGTGGCTCACAGCCGCTCCGCCTCCTCGGTGATGGCGGTCTTTTCCGCCCGGTCCACCCGGAACACCCAGCGCATCTGCACCTGATAGCTGGCGATGGCCAGCACCAGGTCCACCAGCAGCTTGGCCAGCAGCTCATCCATCCCCACCACCTGGTACAGCAGGGCCACCAGGCCGATGGAGGCGGCCAGCTGGAAGGCCCACAGCACGTAATACCGGGGCATGGTGGAGGCCACCCTGGTGTTCTGGACATAGGGCAGGCGGCGGTTGCAGGAGTAGTTGACCACTGAGGACACCGCCCGGGCGGCCACCGCGGCGATGACCAGCCGGGGGGTGAAGGGCAGGGCCAGCAGCACCACCTTGACCAGCAGGGCATAGGTCACCACGTCCACCCCGGCGGACAGGGCGGAGGACAGGCCGTACTGGACGAGGCCCCGGCTGAGCAGGGCGATGATGGGCAGGGTGTCGATGACGGTGCGGTAGTGGCTGCCGGAATTGTTGTCGAAATAGATGGTCTCAATGGGCACCAGCACGAAGGGCACGCACATCCGGTTGGCCTCGATGAGCATATTGAGCTCATACTCATAGCGGTCCCCGGCCAGTGTCTCCAGTGTGGGCAGCAGGCGGTTGGGCAGGCCCCGCAGGCCGGTCTGGGTGTCGGTCAGCTCGATGCCGTACAGGGCGTTCATCACCCAGGAGATCACCCGGTTCCCGGTGGAGCTCCGCCGGGGAGTATCAGGACCGAAGGTCCTGGTACCCAGGACAAGGGCCTGCGGCGACTGGGCCACGGCCTGGGCCATGCGCACCACGTCGACCACCGCGTGCTGCCCGTCGCAGTCGGCGGTGATGATGCCGTCCAGCCCCTGGGCATGCTCCCGGTACCAGGCGATGGCGGTCTTGATGGCGGCGCCCTTGCCCCGGTTCTGGGGATGATGGAGGACGGTGCAGCCCTGGAGGGGCTCCAGCGCGGCGAAGACGGCGGCGTAGTCCCCGCCGCTGCCGTCGTCCACCACGGTCACCGGCCCATCCTGGGCGGAGAGCAGCTGGGCGACGTAGTCCACCAGGGACGGGGCGGGACAGTAGGCTGGGATCACGATACAGCAGGACATGTCAGAAGATCCTCCCTCAAAATGTTGGACCGATACAGCAATGGGACTGTCAGGAAAATGCCTCCGCCTGGCGGGGCAGCGGGCCAGAACAGCGCAGCCGCGCCTTTACCCGGCTGACCAGGAAGGTGAGCACGGCCATGAGCGCAGGCGCGGCGGCGGCTAGCAGGGCGAACACCTGCCAGCTTTGGGCCGTCAGGGCGGCCAGCTGGAAAAGGGGGGAGAGGAACACCACCGCTCCGGCAAAGCCGGCCGCCATGAGGGCCAGGATGGCCCCACGGAACACCGTCAGCGGCCAGCACAGAAACAGCAGGACCAAGAAGCCGTTGACCCCCACCAGCAGGGCGCACAGGGTGGACACCTGCTCCAGCGGCAGGGCCAGTGCCTGGCCGATGGCCAGCAGGGCGAAGATGGTGACCGTATTGGTCAGCCCGCCGGGCAGGGCGTTGAGCAGGATGTTGCGGAGAAAATGCCCCTGGATGCGGCCGAAGGAGGGCTCAAAGGTGAGCAGAAAGGAGGGCGCGCCGATGAACAGGGCGCTGATGAGGCTGATCTGGGCGGGCAGCAGGGGATAGACCAGGGGCAGGAACAGCAGCACCAGGGACACCAGGAAGGAGAAGATATTCTTCATCAGGAACAGGGAGGCGGAGCGCTCAATGTTGTTGATGACCCGCCGGCCCTCCCGGACGATGTGGGGCAGGGCGTCGAAGTTGGAGTCCAGCAGCACCATTTGGGATACGTGCTGGGCCGCCTCGCTTCCCGCAGCCATGGCCACGGAGCAGTCCGCGTCCTTGAGGGCCAGCACGTCGTTGACCCCGTCCCCCAGCATGGCCACCGTATGGCCCCTGGCCTGGAGGCCCTGGATCAGCGCCCGCTTCTGGCTGGGGGTGACCCTGCCAAAGACGGTGTACTGCTCTGCCATCCGGCCCCAGTCAGGCTCCCCCTGAGGCAGAGCAGCCAGATCCACCCAGCGGTCCGCCCGCTCCACCCCCGCCCGGCGGGCCACCTCGGCCACCGCCTGGGCGTTGTCGCCGGAGATGACCTTGACGGTCACCCCCTGCTCCCTGAAGTAGGACAGGGTGGCCGCCGCATCTGGCCGGAGCTTGTCGGACAGGATAACGAAGCCCAGGGGGACCAGAGGCCCGGACAGCTGGTCTCCCTCCAGCGCGCCCGCGCCTTCAGCCAGCAGCAGCACCCGCCGCCCGGCGCGGACGGCGTCCCGCAGATCGGGCTCGAACAGGGGCCAGTCCGCCCCCAGCAGCACCTCCGGTGCCCCCAGCAGGTAGTCGCTCCCATCGGGCAGGGACAGAGCGCTCCACTTGCGCTGGGAGGAGAAGTACACCTCCCGGACCGGCGTCCAGGGCTCCGGCCGGCCTCCGAAGCGGTTTTTGAGGGCGGCGGCGGTGGCGGTGCCGCTGGAGGATGCGTCCACGAACCGGCCCAGCCGGGCGGCCAGGTCCTCCATGGAGCAGTTCACCGGACGAAGCTCCAGTACCTCCAGCTCCCCCTGGGTCAGGGTGCCCGTCTTGTCCAGACAGAGCACATCCACCCGGGCCAGGTCCTCGATGCAGGACATCTCCCGGACCATGGCCTTTTTCCGGGCCAGCTGGATCATGCTCACCGCCAAGGCGGTGCTCACCAGCAGGTAGAGCCCCTCGGGGATCATGCCCACCATAGCCGCCACGGTGGAGCTCACGGCGTAGGGCAGCCCCGAGGACAGGATGGCGGCCTGCTTGAAGCACATGACGGTGCCCAAGGGCACGATGGCCACCCCGATGAGCCGCAGCAGCCGGTCCAGGCTGCGCATCATCTCCGAGCGCCTGGCCCTGCGGCCCTTGGCCTCCCCGGCGATGGTGGCGGCATAGGCGTCTGCCCCCACCCGGTCCAGCCGGGCGGCGCAGCGGCCGGAGGCCAAAAAGCTGCCTGACAGCAGCCGGTCCCCTACCCCCTTGGGGACAGGGTCGGCCTCCCCGGTGAGCAGCGACTCGTTGACCTCCGCCCCGCCCTGGCACAAAATGGCGTCGGCGCACACCTGGTCCCCGGCGGAGAGGAGCACGATATCGTCCAGCACCAGCTCCTGGGCAGGGATGGTGCGCGCCTGTCCGTCCCGGACCACCGTGGCGGTGGGGGCGGACAGCAGGGACACCCGGTCCAGGGCGTGCTTGACCCGGAGCTCCTGGACGATGCCGATGAGCACGTTGACCACCACGATGCCCAAAAAGAGCATATCCCGGTATTGCCCCACGGCGAACAGCACCAGGGCAAAGGCCAGGAACAGAAGGTTGAAAAAGGTCACCAGGTTGTCCCGGAGGATCTGCCCTGTGGTCCGGGTCAGCTGGTTTGGGTCCCGGTTGTCCCAGCCCGCCCGGGCCCGTTCCTCCGCCTGCCGGGCGGTGAGCCCCAATGCCGGGTCCGGCCAGAGGCGCTGGACCGGCTGGCGCTGGGGCCGCTTGTGTGCGCGTGCCATAAACATCACCTGCGTCTTTTGAAGTATCTTCACGGATACTATCAATATAGGCGCGGTATTTTAAGATGAGCCCCAGGAAATATTTAGGATTTATTTAAGGACCGGGTAAGAACCGTGGAACGTGCCAGCGCATCGTCTTTGTCCGGAGGTATTTCGGCCCCGGTCGACGGATCTGCCGCCCTAGGGCCTGTTTGAAAAATGTCAACATGCCCACATGAGGTCTTATTCCGCCATGCGGCGTTGATCCTCCTTGCAATACACAAAGTATTGCGGCGTCAAATCGCCTTGTCTGGCGAAAAGATCCCTCGCCATTGGTCACATTTCCAATGTTCAAACAAGGCCCGAGGCAGATCTGCTGCCCCCATTATAGCGGAAAAGACCGGCACGGTCAATGGAAAGTGGCAAAAAAAGGAAGTTCTGGGGCTGAGATCTTCAGGTGACTTTCAGCTGTGTTCGATGTCCTGTCCTGGAGGCAAATGCGCTCTTCCCATGGAAATGTGCTTGCTCCATGGTCCAAAAGGGCTGCCACAGATCCTGTGGCAGCCCTTTTTTCATGTCAGAGCCTGGTACGCGGCCTGGGCCAGCTTGTCCCGGTCCAGCGGCTGCCCGCCCAGGAACTGCTCCAGGGCCAGCACCCCCTGCCACACCAGCATGGGCAGTCCGTTCATGGTGTCAAGGCCCCGGATCCTGGCCCGGTGGAGCAGCCTGGTCTCCGCAGGCTCGTAGATGAGGTCGCATACCGCCGCCCCGTCGGGCAGGGCGTCCACAAAGGCCAGGTCGCCGAACTCCCCCTGCCCCGTCATGCCCAGGCTGGTGCAGTTGATGAGCAGCTGGCTCACCGCCGCCTCCCGGGCGATGGCGTCGGTGGTAAAGCTGGTGGGGGCCAGCTTCTGGGGGTCCAGGGCGCACAGGGCGGCGGCCTTGGACAGATCCCGGGCGCACACCGTAACCCGGGCTGCCCCAGCCTCCAGCAGGGCGGGCACCACCGATCGTGCCGCGCCCCCAGCCCCCAGCAGGGTCACCCGGAGGCCGGACAGGGCCACCCCATGCCCGGCCAAAGCACACACCAGGCCGGGCCCGTCGGTGCTGAAGCCCACCAGCCGCCCGTCCCGGAGGCACACGGTGTTCACCGAGCCGGTACGCCCGGCGCTGCCGTCCAGCTCGTCCACCAGCCCCACCAGGTCCTGCTTGTGGGGCATGGTGGCGTTGAAGCCGGTAAATTCTCCGGCGCGCACCCGCTCCAGAAAGGCGGGCAGCTCCTCCCGCCTGACGTGCTGGGCAGTGTAGCTGCCCTCCACCCCCAGGGCGGCGAGCATGGCCGTCTGGATGCGGGGGGACAGGGAGTGGGCCACCGGGTCCCCGATGACGCACAGCCGGGGCGCGGCCTGGGGTGCCTGGCGCTCCAGGAAATGGTCCATGGCCCGCAGATACCCGTCGAACCCCAGACCGTAGATCTGGCCCACACAGGCCGGTGCGGTGACGGAGACCGCCCGGAAGGGCTCCCGCTGGTCGATATGGCTGATGTGGACCTCATAGGCGGGCACATCCACCGCCTTGAGCGCGTCCAGGATGGCGTAGCTGTAATGGGTATAGGCGCCGGGGTTGATGACGATGGCATCGTACACCCCGTCGGCGGCGTGGATCTCGTCGATGATGGCCCCCTCGTGGTTGGACTGGAAGCACCGGGCGGTGGAGCCGTGATCCCGGGCATACCCTTCGATGAGGACGCACAGATCGGCGTAGCTGCTCTTGCCGTAGATGCCCGGCTCCCGCTTGCCCAGCAGGTTCAGGTTGGGCCCGTTGATGATGAGAAATTTCATACTGCATGCTCCTCGCTGTGTAAGATATCCAGGATGGCCCGGGCGGCCCCCTCCGGGCCGGCCGTCCCCCGGATCACATGGCGGGCCCACCGGGAGTAGACGGGCCGGCGCTGGGCATACCGCTCCAAAAACGCCTCCCGGCCCCCCTGGGCCAGGGGCCGGCCGGAGGTGTCCAGGCCGTCATAGGTCTCCCCCGGGTCCCGGTCCAGCCAGAACACCGTGCCGTTTTGCCCCAGCGCGTCCATGCATCCCTCCCGCAGGGGCAGGCCCCCGCCGCAGGCCACCACCAGGGCCTCCCGCCGGGCCAGCTCCCGGCACAGGGCGGCCTCCAGGTCCCGGAAGCGCCCCTCCCCGTCCTGGGCGAAGATGTCTGAAATGGAGCGGCCCTCCCGGCGCTCGATGGCCTCGTCGGTGTCCACCAGCTCCCGGCCCAGGGCCTGAGCCAGCAGTCGGCCCACGGTGGTCTTGCCGCAGCCCATCATGCCGATGAGGATGATGTTCTTCATGGTCCGTCCCTGCCTTTCGTAAGGGGTGTTTTCCAGGCGCAGGCCTTTGATGGGATGGCGCTACCCCGGGCCGGGGCGCTGTCACGCTTTGCCACCGGGCTCAGCTCCTCTGCCGCACCGCCTCGTACAGCACCACCGCAGCGGCTGCAGAGGCGTTGAGGGAGTTGAGTTTTCCCCGCATGGGGATGGACACCAAAAAGTCGCACTGCTCCCGGACCAGGCGGCTCATGCCGTCCCCCTCGCTGCCGATGACGATGACGGCGGGCCCCTTCAGGTCCGCCTCATACAGGGTGGTATCCCCGTCGGCGGCAGTGCCAAATACCCACAGCCCCTCCTTTTTCAGCTCCTTGAGCAGGGCGGTGAGGTTGGGCACCCGGGCCACAGGCAAGTAGCTCACCGCCCCGGCGGAGGTCTTGGCCACGATGGCGGTCAGCCCGGCGCTGCGCCGCTTGGGGATGACCACCCCGTGGGCCCCGGCGCACTCGGCGGTGCGGATGACCGCCCCCAGGTTGTGGGGGTCGCTGAGCTCGTCGCACACCACGATGAGGGGGGGCTCCCCCTTGTCCCGGGCGGCGGCCAGGATGTCATCCACGCTGGCGTATTCCCGGACCGCGGACACGGCGATCACTCCCTGGTGGCTCTTGGTGCGGCTCATGCCGTCCAGCTTGCGCCGGTCGCACTCCACCACCACCACCCCCTTGTCCCGGGCCGTGGAGGCGATGTGGCCCAGGGTGGCGTCCGTCTCCCCCCTGGCCAGGTAGATCTTGTCGATGGCGGTGCCCGCCCGGAGGGCCTCGATCACCGCGTTTCTCCCCTCGATGAGGCCGTCGGCCTCCGCCTCTATATTTTTTCTCTCGTCGCGCATAGGAAACGCCCCTTTATCGTATACTTCAGATCACAGATGTCCATATTTTTTCGGCGGCGGCCACCCTGCGGCCGATATGACAGATATTATCATACCACAGATCGCGGCATAGCAAAAGGAAAAAATGCGGGATGGTCCCGCATCCCCCTCCGGCGCGGCCCATCCCCCTTTAGGCCGCCTCCGCCGGAACGCTGCCAAGTCATAGAAAATTCACACCCTGGCCATGAAGATTTCTTGTTTTTCCGCCCCGCTTGTGTTATACTCACTCTAAAATAGTGGGATACTGCCGTCCCTTCGGGGACGTTTTCCAAGTTCTGAAGGAGGGCGCGCCTATGGCCGGGCCTAACAAGCCGAATGACCGAAACAACAACCAAAACGACAACAAGAAAAAAGCCCCGATCGGGTTTCTGGGCATCGTCCTGTGGGCGGTGGTGCTGGTGCTTCTGCTCAACACCTGCTACAGCTCCGTCCAGAACTCCAGCACCGTGGAGGTACAATACTCTGAGTTCAAGCAGTGGGTAGAGGCCGGGTATGTCGATCAGGTGGATATGGCATCCGATGGCTACTACTTTACCGTCAAGGAGGGCACCCCGCCCCTGACCGAGTACGCCGAACGCATCACCCAGTCCCTCAGCGAGCAGCAGCGCAACCTGTTCAACAGCCTGCTGGGCGGCAACATGAGCCAGGCACTGGAGAGCTCCGTCACCTTCGTCACCGCCCCTGTGTCAGACGACACCCTCATCCCATTGCTGGATGAGATGGACGTGACATATGGCACAGAACGCGTCACCAACAGTCAGTATATGCTGTCCCTGATGCTGCAGACCATCCTGCCCATCCTCATCATGGTGATCGCCATGGTGTTCATCTACCGCTATATCTTCAAGAAGATGGGCTCCGGCGGCATCGGCGGCGTGGGCGGTGTGGGCAAGGCCAACGCCAAGGTGTATGTGGAGAAAAAGACCGGCGTCACCTTTGCCGACGTGGCCGGACAGGACGAGGCCAAGGAAAGCCTGGAGGAGATCATCGACTTCCTCCACAACCCCAGCAAGTACACCGAGATCGGCGCCAAGCTGCCCAAGGGCGCCCTGCTGGTGGGCCCGCCGGGCACCGGTAAGACGCTGCTGGCCAAGGCCGTTGCCGGCGAGGCCAACGTGCCCTTCTTCTCCATCTCCGGCTCCGACTTTGTGGAGATGTTCGTGGGCGTGGGCGCCAGCCGGGTCCGTGACCTGTTCAAGGAGGCCAGCAAGATGGCCCCCTGCATCATCTTCATCGACGAGATCGACACCATCGGCAAATCCCGGGACAACCGCATGGGCGGCAACGACGAGCGGGAGCAGACCCTCAACCAGCTGCTGGCCGAGCTGGACGGCTTCGACCCCGGCAAGGGCGTCATCGTCCTGGGGGCCACCAACCGGCCCGAGGTGCTGGACAAGGCCCTGCTCCGCCCCGGCCGGTTCGACCGGCGCATCACCATCGACCGGCCCAACCTGGCCGGCCGTCTGGCCACCCTCCAGGTCCACACCCGGAACATCCGCCTGGCGGAGGACGTGGACCTGAACAAGATCGCCCAGGCCACCGCCGGCTGCGTGGGCGCGGACCTGGCCAACCTGGTCAACGAGGCCGCCCTGCGGGCGGTGCGCATGGGGCGCAAGGCAGTCAATCAGCAGGACCTGCTCACCTCCTTCGAGTTCGTCATCGCCGGCAGCGAGAAGAAGGGCACCGTCCTCACCGAGCAGGAAAAGCAGATGATCGCCTATCACGAGGTGGGCCACGCCCTGGTGGCCCACTACCAGAAGAACAACGCCATGCCCGTGTCCAAGATCACCATCGTCCCCCATACCCAGGGTGCCCTGGGCTACACCCTCCACCTGCCGGAGGAGGAGAAGTTCCTCATGACCGAGGAAGACCTTCTGGCAGAGATCCGCTCCCTGCTGGCCGGACGGTCCGCCGAGGAGGTGGTGTTCCACTCCAAGTCCTCCGGCGCGGCCAACGACATCGAGCGGGCCACCGACATCGCCCGGAAGATGGTCACCATGTTCGGCATGAGCGACAAGTACGGCATGATGGGCCTGGCCACGGTGCAGAACCAGTACCTGGACGGCCAGATGGGCCTGACCTGCGCCCAGGACACCGCCGCCGGCATCGACAATGAGGTGCGCGCCATCATCGACCGCTGCCACGCTGACGCCATCCGCATCCTGGAGGAGCACCGGGATCTGCTGGATAAGATCGCCGCCTACCTGCTGCAAAAGGAGACCATCACCGGCGCGGAGATGGTGGCCATCATCCAGGGGCGGGACCCCGCTCTGGCAGAGGTCACCCTCCCCGGGGATATCGAGCCCCCGGCCAAGTCCATCCGGATGACCAACGAGCCCATCCCCATGCCCCCCGCCGAGGGGGACAGCAGCTCCAGTGGGGGAGAGGGCACAGATGGGAGCACGTCCGGCGGCAGCTCCGACGCGCCGGACCATGTCTCCTGGGACTGATCTGACAAAACGTTCACGCTCCCCTTCCGGCCCCGCCGTCAGGCGGGGCCGGTCCTGCATAAAGAAACGCCCGGGCATTTCTCTGCCCGGGCGTTTTATGTTCGATCCAGCTTGTCAGGCCAGCCCCAGATCCTCCAGCGCCTGGGGCAGCCGGTCCGGACTGCCCACCGCCAGCAGCACGGTGTTCCCCTGCCGGGAGATCACCGCGTCCTCCAGCCGGGGCACCTGGTCGGGGGCCATAGGTCTGGTAGCTCTCGATCTGGCTCTCCACCCGCTTCCGGCAGGCCTCCTCCGCGGCCTTGGCCGCCTCCTCGTCACTGAGCACCAGCACCGTCACCTCGTCGGCGCTCACCGAGGAATTGATGGCCATATAGCTGGCGCAGTCAGTGATGGACTCCTCCTCGATACCGTAGAGCAGGGCCACGGTATACTCGTCCACCTGCTCCATCTCCCCGTCAAAGGCCCCCGCGTCGATCAGGGCCTGGGCGTCTGCGGTGGTATAGGCTCTGCCGCTTGCGGAGCAGGCGGCCAGCAGGACGGCCAGCGCCAGCGCCGGCCAGATCAGCCGATGTCTCATCTTGATACACTCCTTCTGTGTGATGTGGGCAGCCGCAGGCTCTCAGGCCTCCTCTGCCGGGGGCTGGGCATTGGCGTACTCCTCCGCCGTCAGCACATGGCACCTGAGATAGGCGTACCACAGCTGGTACCCGTCCCGTTTGAAGTGGACCCCGTCGGAGGCCATATCCGCCGGCAGGTCCCCCTGCTCACTGCGGAACACCGAGGCCACGTCCAGCAGGGCCACCTGCTTTTCCTTGGCCGTCTCCACGATGATCTCGTTGAAGGTGTTGACATTGGTGTTATTGATGTAGCTGCCCAGGCCGCTGCTGGCAGCCTTTCCCTCGTTGACCGGGGGCAGGGTCTGGAGATAGATGACCGAATTGGGCTGGATCTCCTTCACCTGGTCCACCATGGCCTTCAGGCCCTTCTCATAGGAGCTGGCGGGATAGCCCAGCTCGTTGATGCCGATCATGATGTATACCTTGGCGTACTGCTTGCGGGCGAGGGCCTCCATCATGGTCATGCTCTGGCCGTCCACCTCGATCTGGCGGTAGTCCTCGTCGTCCACCCGGAACACGGTCATGCCCTTGTGCCAGAAAAAGTCCCCGGCGTGCAGGCCGCTGTACAGCTGAAGGCCCTCTGTCCGGGAATCCCCCAAAAACACCGCGTCCTCGAACCACTCCTCCTCCACATCAGTGCTGTTCTCTGGAACAGGCTGACCGAAGGTATAGGTACTGCCCTGCCCCTGGCTGGACTGGGGCTCTGACGGGGCGACCGTCTCTGACACAGGGACGCTCTCCACTGCGTCAGAGGGCTGCTCCGGCTCAGAGGATGGCTCCGTCGGAGCGGAACTGGCGGGCGGCTCAGACTGGGGAGGCGTCTGCTCCGGGCCGCCGGCAGAGCAGGCGGCCAGCGTTGTCAGGCACAAGGCCATCAACAGGGACAATAGTGTGATCTTCTTCATGGCTCTTACTCTTTTCTCTTCGGGATATTTGTCGAACTTCGACAGGGAGTTTATCTTACCATATCCGTCTGTCCCTGTCGTTACATAACGGTGAATTTTTGGTATCAAAAGAGTAACGATCCAATCAGCCGCCCCGAATGATCTCCAGGATCTCCTCATAGCTGCCCGCACGCCAGGTGGGGATGACAGATCCGGTCAGCCCGGCTCCGCCGGGGTCATACCAGATGGAGTCGATCCCCGCCCGGTCAGCTCCCAGGATATCGGTGCCCAGGCCGTCCCCCACCATCACGGTCCGGCTCCGGTCGGACACGCCCAGGGCCTCCAGCACCCGGTCAAAGAACTCCCGCTGGGGCTTCTGCGCCCCCACCTCCATGGAGATGAACAGGTTGGGCACCAGCTTGTTGAGCCCTGTGCGCACATACCGGCCCCGCTGGGGGCCGGGCAGGCCGTTGGTGGCGATGGCCAGTGTCAGCCCCATCTCCCCCAGCGTCCGGCAGAACCCGTCCGCCCCAGGCAGCAGAAAGGCCTCCTGGCCCAAAAACTCCGCGTAGTCCCGGTTGAGCCGGGCCGGCTCCGGGCTGTCCGGAGCGCCGTACAGCCGCAGCAGGGCGGCGAAGCGCTCCACCACCAGGAAGTCCTGGTCGATCTCCCCCCGGGCGAAGGACGCCCACAGGGCGTCGTTGATCTTGGAATAGGTGTCGCACACCTGGTCGTCCTGGGGCAGCCCCCACTTGGCCAGTGCACGGCGCAGCGCCGCCCGCTCAGACCGCTCGAAATCCAGCAGCGTCCGGTCCGCGTCCAGCAAGACCACATCATACCGGGCCATGTTTCATTCTCCTCTCTCTGCGCCATGTGACATAGGTGCGCACAGTAGTCGATACAAAAAGGGTGCCAATAGCCAGGCAGCTGGCCAGGCCCAGGGCCTGGATGCCCGACTCCAAAAACATCTGCCGCTGGCCCTGGATGGCATAGTACATGGCATAGTAGATGGATGAGCCGGGCACCAGCGGGAAGAAGGACACCACCAGGTAGGCGGTGATGGGATATTTCCGGACCCTGGCCATGATCTCGGCGTAGGCGGCGATGGCGATGCCCGCCGCCAGATAGCGCAGGTAGATGCTTCCGGTGGCCATCCCCGCCGCCAGGTAGACCGCCCAGCCCAGCGCCCCGCCCAGGCAGCACAGCACCACGCCCCAGCCGTGGACGTTGTACATCACGCAGAACCCGGAACAGGCCAAAAATGCCGCCAGGCACTGGACCAGCCCACCATAGTCCCCCTTGGCCCCCACCCCCTCGGCGGTAAGCCCCAGGGCCTGGAACAGCCCCAGAGCCACACCGGTGCCGATGGCGATGGCAGTGGCGGTGAGCACCGCCCGGACAAAGGTGGACAGGCCGGACACCATGTCCCCGGTGAGCAGGTCGCACATGAAGTTGGTGAACACCAGGCCGGGCACCAGCACCATCAGGGCGCTGATGACCGTGGTATCGGTGTCCAGGGGCAGGCCCAGGGCCCGCAGGCCGTAGACCACCGCCCCCAGCACCGCGGCGGCGGCGATGGTCTTGAAAAAGAAGTTGACCCCCAGCCGGGACAGGCCCAGCACGCACAGGCCGGCCACCACGCCGGCCACGCCGGCTGCTGATGCCTCCAGCGCCCCGCCCTGGAACAGGCCGGTGAAAAAGAACGCGCCCAAGAAATAGCCCAGCAGGACCATGGACAGGTGGTACCGCCTGCACCCGTCCGCCGTCTCAGAGGCCAGGGCGGGCAGCCGCTCCGGCGGGGGCGGCTGGGCGCAGATGGCCCGGCTCAGGGCGTTGAACCGCTCCACCACCTCGATGTCGGTGGACACCTTGGTGGCCTGGATGCGGCGCATCCGGGTGTGGCTGCGCCCCGTCTCATCGGTGATGCTGACGATCAGGCAGTTGGGGATGGCGAACACGTCCCCCCGCACCCCGTAAGCGGCCAGCATCCGGCGGACAGTGTCCTCCACCCGATAGATCTCAGCCCCGCCGCCCAGCATCCGGGCGCCGACCTCGCCGCAGCCTTCCAACAGCTGGTCATAGTCCATAGCGGCTCCTTTCCGGCGGGCGCCCCGCCCCAAACGCCTGATCCTGCCATCCTGGTCCCGGCGCTGCTCACAAGATCGTGAATGTATCCAGCATAGCCTGGAGCAGTCCCTCCTGCCCCTCGTTCCCGGCAAAGATGGCCAGCTCGATCAGGAAGATATCCTCCCCATCCTGGAACAGGATATACTCCTGGCTGAGGATGTCGGTCTGCAAACTCATCCGGACTCCGGCATAGCCAGCCGAGCCGAACATGGCCCCGGTGGGCTCCTCCTCGATGGCGTAGTCGAACTGCAGCCGGTCCACCGCCTGGTCTATGTTGGCTCCGGCGTACAGGCTCACTGCCAGATAGGTGCCCTCTGCCTGGGTGACCTGGTATGTCTCCCCCCCGGCCCAGCTGTTCAGGGTGACCAGCTCCGGCGGGTAATCCAGGGTGTAGCCCAGCTCGCTCTCATAGCGGGTGGCCTCCCAGCTCTGGCCGTCCACCACTAGGGTATCCTCCGTCCCCGGCTCCGATCCCACACAGCCGCTGTCCTGGGGCGCGGGGCTGTCCACCGGGCCGCTGTCCGCAGCCGACGGACTAGGCTCAGGCTCCTGCCGCTCCGGCCCGCAGGCCGTCAGCATCGTCATGAGGAAGGACAGGGCCAGTGCCAGGACCGCAGCCGTCTTTCTCTTGTCCATCTTGTGTACCTCCCAAGAGCTGCCGGGCCCGGCCCGGCGCACTGTCCGTCCCCTGGGGACGGCACCTTCACTATGATATCATATCCCGTTGGGATGTTCAACCGTTCCGCCCCGCACCAGCAGGCAGACCGTCTCCACATGGGCCGTCCTTGGGAAGAGGTCCACCGCCTCCGCCCGGACCGCCTCATACCCTCGCTCGCCGAACCGCTTCACGTCCCTGGCCAGAGTGGCCGGGTCACAGGAGACATACACCACCCGGTCCGGCCCCATCCGGGCGACGGTGTCCACCACGCCGGCGGCCAGCCCCTTCCGGGGCGGGTCCACCACCACCACGTCGGGGCGCACCCCCTCTTTCTCCAGCTGGGCGGCCAGATCGGCGGCGTCGCCGCACTCGAAGCGGGTCTTGCCCGCCAGGCCGTTGCGCACCGCGTTCTCCCGGGCATCCGCCACCGCCTGGGGCACCACCTCCACCCCGATCACCTGTCCGGCACGCTCCGCCAGGGTGAGGCTGATGGTGCCGATGCCGCAGTACAGATCCACCACCGTCTCCGCCCCCGTAAGGGCGGCAAATTCCAGCGCCCGGCCATAGAGCACCTCGGTCTGGGCCCGGTGGATCTGGAAAAAGGAGGGCACCGACAGCCGGAAGGTGTGCCCGCACAGCTCCTCCTCCAGCCAGTCCCGTCCCCAGAGGGTGTGGTATCCCGTGCCTAAGATCACATTGGTCTTTCTCGTGTTGACGGACAGCACCACCCCCACAAGGCCCGGCGCGGCTTTCCGAAGGGCTGTCGTCAGCTCGTCGGCGTGGAGCACCTGGTGGCCGTTGATCACCAGGCAGCACAGCACCTGCCCGGCCCGGTTGGTGCGCAGGTACAGGTGGCGCACCAGCCCCTGCCCGGTCTTTTCCTCATAGGCGGGGACCTGGTACCGATCCATCCATTCCTTCACCGCCGCCCGGCAGGCGGTATCCACCTCCGGCTGGAGCAGGCAGTCGGCGATGTCCACCACCTGGTGGGTGCCTCCCCGGTAGTAGCCGATGGCGCCTTCCGCCACAGGGAACTGCACCTTGTTGCGGTAGCGGGTCTGATCCGCCGCGTCCCACATGAGGCAGACGGGCAGATCCACCCCGCCGATGCGGCGCAGGGCGTCCTCCACCCGGATGCGCTTGGCCTCCAGCTCCTCGGCGTAGTTCATGTGCCGGAACTGGCAGCCGCCGCAGGTGCCGTAATAGGGGCAGTCCGGCTCCCGCCGGGCTGGGGATCGCTCGATGTATCTCTCCGCCCGGCCCCAGGCGGCGTTGTGGCCCACATGCTCGATGCAGATCTCCGCCACCTCGTCCCGGATGGCCCCCCGGACGAACACCGCCATGCCCTCGATCCGGGCCACTCCGGAGCCGTCGCTGGCGTACCCCTCGATCACAGCGCGGCAGATCTGGTCTTCTTTCAGTGTGGGCCTCATGGCGGCACCGTCCTTTTCCTTGTTTGCTAGGGGTATTGTACCAAGTTTTTCGCCGCAAATCAATCATGGGAGGGAGTGGTTTTCCCGGCCCTGTTTCTTTTGTCTTGTCAAAACAAACCAAAAGCCAAGGGATGTCGCCCTTGGGAACGACTTTCCCCGATTCCATTTCTTTTGTCTTGCCAAAAGAAACGGTCTGCAAGGTTTCGCCTTGCGGCGACCTACTTTTCGCACGAGCGAAAAGAAGGCAAAATTCAAAGGCTGTGCCTTTGAGAGCTGCTCTTTCCGCCCCCATTTCTTTTGACAGTCACAGCAAGGGCAGGGCCCTTGCCCATCCAATGAGGCCCAACCGGGCCTCCGGCGGGTGACTTTCTAAGCGATCAGAAAGTCACCAAAGGATCGCCGG
>JAHZFC010000252.1:1735-2090 GCA_019421525.1 Clostridiales bacterium | reverse complement strand
AGACAGGCTCCAGGCCCAGCATATCCATCATGGGAGCCACAACGCCCACGGCGGTGACGCCGGCGGTGGTCATGGAGCCCACGGCGGTCATCATGATGGCGCCCACCAGGAACGGGATCAGCAGGCCGGGCACGCCGGAATCCTGGATCAGCAGAGCCAGGTCGTTGATGCCGGGGAAGGACTTGATGACCTGGGAGAAGCCGCCGCCCATGGCGGTGACCAGCAGGGCGATCAGGGCCACTTCCATGCCGCGGGCGATCCAGCTGTTCAGCACGACCTCCCGGAAGCACTCGGGATCCTTGCCGGTGGCGTCCAGATTGCTCTTGCGGACGGAGGCCTTGTGGCCCAGGGCCAG
>JAHZFC010000252.1:721-1725 GCA_019421525.1 Clostridiales bacterium | reverse complement strand
TCGGGAGTGGACTCGGGGATCAGCATGCCGACGAAGGAGCCGCCGGCGATCAGGATGACGGGGATCAGGATGGTCAGGAAGGAGGCAAAGGTGCCGGGCAGATCCTTATCCTTGATCAGCAGATCGTCCACGTTGTCGGAGTTGGTCTCCTGGATCTCAGCGGTGACCTCGGGCACGGCGGGGATCCACTCCTTGGCGGCCCAGCGCTTCAGGATGAGCCAGGTGGCAAAGAAGGTGATGATGGTCACCACGATGCCCCAGGAGATCACCAGGCCCAGGTCGGCAGACAGGGCCACGGACACGGCCAGGATGCCGGGCGTGGGGGGAACCATGGCGTGGGTCAGGTTCAGGCCGGTCTGGGTGAAGGAGGCCATGGTGGACATGGAGATGTGCTTGCGCTTGCCCAGAACGTTTGCGATGTTGGAGCACAGGATGGTGGTGATATCACCGAACACGGGGATGGACACCACGTAGGCGGTCAGGGACGGAGCCAGCTCCAGGTTCTTGCCCTTGAAGAGCTTGATGAAGAAGTTGGCGATGGACTTGGCGGCGCCGGTGTCCTGCACGCCCATGGCCAGCACGGCGCCCAGGATGATGGGCATACCCAGGCTGCCCAGGGTGCTGCCGAAGCCGGTGGTGATCATGTTCAGGGTGTCCATAAAGGAATACCCCTCGGTCCCGAAGACGCCGAGGATGACGCCGAAGGCCAGGGCCACCACGAACAGAGACATCACGGGATTCAGCTTGACCTTTGTCATCAGCAGCATCAGTACGACGATGGCGATGACAAGGAGGACCAAGAATCCAATTGCAGACATTTGTTGATACTCTCCTTTCCAATGTAACGGCGTCCGGCCGCAGCCGGACTCCGGTCCAAGGCCCCGGCAGAGCCGCGGACTTTGGACCACACACGAATGGCGGAGCATGCCCCGGAAAAGCAGGCTCAGCCAGTCCACAAAAATTTATACAACATTTTACACCCCAAGTCAATTTAAAAATTTTGC
>JAHZFC010000252.1:0-711 GCA_019421525.1 Clostridiales bacterium | reverse complement strand
TGAGAAAATTATGTCCAATTTGACCGAAAACAGCCAGTTTTGGTGAATTTTTTAACAAAAGTAAAAGGAGGCGTCTGTCAAGATGCTGTTAATCGACTGTGAAAACCAGGCAAAAACGGTCATTTTCTGGAAAGTCCCGGCAGCAAAAAGATTTTTGTTGCGCAGGGTCCTCACCTTGGTATATAGTTATACGTGTATGTGTGTCAAGAGCTGCACACGTCAGATGCGGCGGCGCATGCCCGGGCGTTTTGGGAAAACGCTCCTGCGGGAAGGGCCCCTGGCGGGCTCTGTCTGCGGCCGGGCCTGGTCCGCCGCCGTGCAGACCACTGAGAACAAGAGACGCGGGCCGCACCGGCGGCCGGTGTCACGAGGAGGAATTTATGGAGCGCAGTGAAAAAATCCTACAGGGCCTGGGGAACCAGTATTACCGGGCCACATTGAAGTCCATGGGCTTCACGACGGAAGACCTGAAGCGGCCGGTGATCGGCATCGCCAACGCCTGGAGCGAGTGCGTCCCCGGCCACTACAATCTCCGCCAGGTGGCCCAGCGGGTGAAGGACGGCATCTACCGGGCCGGCGGCACCCCCATCGAGTTCGGCGTCATCGGCGGCTGCGACGGCATGGGCCAGGGCCACGACGGCATGCACTACATCCTGCCCTCCCGGGAGCTGATCGCCAACTCCATCGAGTCCATGGCGCAGATCAACCTGT
>JAHZFC010000251.1:1744-2092 GCA_019421525.1 Clostridiales bacterium | reverse complement strand
TGTCCATGGGCTTGTAGTAGCCAACCACCAGGAAGGGCTGCCCGTTGAGAGTGATGGTCTCCCCCACCGGGTCGGTGTAGTCAAACAGAGCCTCCTTGGCTCCGGAGCCCAAAACACAGACGGCATTGGTCTTTTCCACATCCAGATAGGAGATCTCTCGGCCATTTGCCAGCTGGTAATTGTTGCACACACCATACTGATCAGAGCCCAGCTTAATATGCATCATCTTTTCCCAGTCCATATTGCCGTTCTCCCAGTCGTTGACCGACAGGGTCTTGGCCCCGTACTGGACAGTGATTTTATCCCCAAGCTCTACATCCGGGGTAATGCCATCCACCAGGTTACTGA
>JAHZFC010000251.1:1273-1734 GCA_019421525.1 Clostridiales bacterium | reverse complement strand
ATGTTCTTTTTATTCTGCCCCTGGACCACGGACACCATAATGACCACTGAGGCCACACCAATAATGATGCCCAGCATGGTCAGGAAGGAGCGGCCCTTTTTCATGGCGATGGATTTAAAGGCCATTTTGAATGCCTGCCAAAGATTCATTCCCAGTCCACCTCCTGAGGATGGTCCGAGGTGATCCTGCCGTCGGACAGACGGACCACCCGCTTGGCGGTGGCGGCGATGCCATCGTCGTGGGTGATGAGGATGACAGTGGTGCCTCCCCGGTACAGGTCCCGCAGGATCTCCAGCACGTGGCGGCCTGTCTTGGAGTCTAGGGCGCCCGTGGGCTCGTCGGCCATGATGATGGGGGGCTTGGTGGCAATCGCCCTGGCGATGGCCACCCGCTGCTGCTGGCCGCCGGACATCTCGGAAGGGCGGTGGTGGGCTCGAGAATCCATGCCCACCTTGGCCAGG
>JAHZFC010000251.1:0-1263 GCA_019421525.1 Clostridiales bacterium | reverse complement strand
AAAGCCGATCTCCTTATTCCGGATATGGGCCAACTGCTTGTCGGACAGAGCAGTCACGTCGGTCCCCTCCAGGTAGTATTCTCCGTAGGTAGGGATATCCAGACAGCCCAGCACATTCATCAGCGTGGACTTGCCGGAGCCAGACTGACCTACAATGGCCACAAACTCCCCCTTGTCGATTTGGAGGGATACCCCGTCCAGGGCCCGGACCTCGCTCTCCTTGCCCTCGTTGTATATTTTATAGAGGTTTCTGATGTCAATGAGCATCTTTCCACCCCGCTTAATAGCCATAGCTGCCGTCTGTCACGGTATAGTTGACGAACACCTCGTCCCCCTCCTGAATGCCGGAGACAATCTCCACATTCTGGGTGTCAGAGATGCCGGTCTCCACGATAACTGGGTAGTAGCCCTCCTCCTCGCTGGGGAAGGTGCGCTTCTCGCCCGGTGCCACTTCAGGCAGCTCCAGTTCGGGCACGTCGTCCGGCCGGCTGTCCCGCTTGACAAAGACCACACTCTGGCGGGTGCTGTCCATGTCGCTGAAATACTTGACCGAGGTAGTGGGGACCAGAATACAGTCGGCCGACTCGCTGGTGACAAAGGAGTATTGGAGCCAGGCACCGTCCATCAGGCTTCCATCCACGTTGTCCACCGTCAAAGTGACGGGGTAGCTGGTCATGCCTTGACCGGCCTGGGCGCCGCCCATGTCAATGGAGGTGACTAATCCCTGATATACCTGTCCGTTCCAATCCAGGTCCACATAGTTGCCCGGCTTGATAAAGGAGATGTTCCGGTCATCTACGGTAATGGTGACCAGCATGGTCACGTTATTGGAGATCATAACAACGGTGTCGCCGCTCTTGACCTCCTGGCCGGGAGTCAGGTTGCAGGAGGTGACGGTCCCGTCGATCGGAGCTACGGCGTTAAAGTCATTGAGGGCTTTCTGGGCCTCGTCCAGCTTGGTCTGGGCGCTGTTGATCTCCTCCTGCTTGGAGCGGATCTGGGAATCAATGGTGGAGGAGCCCAGATAGAGCAGGGCCTCCCCGGCCTGGACGTTGGCGTGGTCGAGCAGATTGCCGATGGCGGTCACTGGGCCGCTGGCCTTGGCAATGATGTCCCGTGACTCGTAGTATTCGGTCTTTCCGTTCTCGTAGGGATAAATCGCGGTGCCGTCAGCGGCAGTCAGGACAGCGGAGGCGTCCATTTCGGCAGTCAGAGTACCGGGGTTGTCAAAGACGATGACCGCCTCAAAGTGGACGGCTCCTT
>JAHZFC010000250.1 GCA_019421525.1 Clostridiales bacterium | reverse complement strand
ACGACATGGAGCAGGTGGCCAGGGCTTTCCGGGGGAAGCACGTCCACCCGGATGTGAACACCCTCATCGTCCCAGCCTCCCGGGAGGTGCTGGACCAGATGGAGGCGCGGGGCTGGTGCAAGATCATCCGGGACGCGGGGGCCACCGTCCTCAACCCCGGATGCGGCCCCTGCTTCGGCGCCCATGAGGGCCTGACCAGCGAGCGGGACGTGGTGGTCTCCACCACCAACCGCAATTTCCCCGGGCGGATGGGCAGCATGAAGGCCAATATCTACCTGGCCTCGCCGGCCACCGCCGCGGCCACCGCGCTGGCGGGGGTCATCACCGTGCCGGAGAAGGAGGACTGACATGGAGCTCATCAAGGGAAAGATCATCGTCCTGGGGGACGATGTGGATACGGACCAGATCCTCCCCGGCTATGCCATGGCGGAGCCCTATGACAAGCTGGGCAGCTATGCCATGGCGGGACTGGCCGGACTGGATTTCAACGCCGTCTATGAGCCGGGCAGCATCCTGGTGGCCGGGCGCAACTTCGGCTGCGGCTCCTCCCGGGAGCAGGCCCCCATCGCCCTCAAGCAGCGGGGCGTGTCCCTCATCCTGGCCAAGGGCTTTGCCCGGATCTTCCGCCGCAATTCCATCAACATCGGACTTCCGGTGTGGGCGGTCGATCTGGCCGGACAGGTCAAGACCGGCGACCTGGCCGAGGTGGACCTGGAGCGGGGCAAAGTGACGGTGAACGGCGTGGCGCATACCTTCCCGCCTCTGGCGGAAAATGTAAGGAAGACACTGGCCTATGGCGGCCTGATCCCCCGGGTCCGCGCTGAACTGGGAATGGAGTGAGAATATATGGATATGCAGGAAAAAACCAAACGGATCATCCGGGAGGATATTGAGGCGGTCCGGGCTTATGCCGACTGCTTCGGCGTGGAGATGCCCGATCTGGACGAGAATGGAGAAGTGGTGGGCCTTCCCGCACCCTACCCCAGAGAGGTGGCGGGCGTGGTCCGCAGCGGCTACCGCATCCATGAGCTGGCCCGGAAGGCCAGAGCGCGGGGCTGGCCGGTCCAGAACCCCATCCTGGGGCGCAACACCGCCGAGGAGACCCTCAAGGAGTCCAAGGAGATGTACGCCTTTGCCGAGAAGTTCGGCGAGACCATCTTCCACTTTGTCCACTCCGAGGCCACCCGCCACATCGACCCCCTGAAGGGCCGGGAGCTCATCGAGCAGTCCCGGGGCAAGGGCGGCATCACCCCCAGGGGGGAGCGGGAGTTCATTCAGATGGGCGGCGGCTCCCGCCATCCGGTGCGCATCAACGCCACGGGCGATACGCCGCACCTCTCCATTCTGAACGCCCTGATTGCGGGCTTTGACGGCACCGACATCGGCCCCGTCATCCACGTCCACTTCGGCGGACGCGGCATCCATGACTACCGCACCAAGGTGGTCAACGGCTATAAGGCCCTCCAGATCTGCGCCGAGAACAAGATCTATGTGCAGCTGGATTCCCATAAGCACCTGAATAACATCGGCGGCACCGATGGCATGGCCCTGGCCATGTGCCTGCTGGCCGAGGGCCTGGCCATCCACGCGGGCCTTCCCCGGGAGCTCTCCGCCATTCAGATGAACATTGCGGGCATCAACATCTTTGCCGACCTGGCCCTGATGCGGGCCTTCCGGGAGACCCTGTGGAGCGACGGCCTTATCGTGGTGCCCGAAACCTTCCAGAGCCCTCCGGGCGACCTCATTGCCGAGGCGGCCCATTTCGCCCGCATGGCGGTCAACGCCAAGCTGGGCGGCGCCGACTTCTACCGGCCCAAGGCGGCCGAGAGCGTGGGCATCCCCACCGGCGACTCCATGGGCCGGGCCATCTGGGGCACCGAGAACGTATTCACCAACACCTATGCCGTGGACATCGAGGACAGCCGCGTCACCGGGCGCAAGGCGGAGATCCTGGAGGAGGCCATGGCGGTGCTGGAGGCTGTGCTCCACCTGCCCGAGCACAGCCTGAAGCCCAGGGACATCACCCCCGCCTTCTGGATGCAGTGGAAGGACGCCGAGCTCATCGACCTTATCGTGGAGGGCGGCAAGAGCGGCCGGATGGACTGCCCCCG
>JAHZFC010000249.1 GCA_019421525.1 Clostridiales bacterium | reverse complement strand
CAGGGTGACCACGCCCTGGTCCTCCTCGGGCTGGGTGTCCATGGCGTCAAAGATGCGCTCGGCGCCCGCCAGGGCGGATAGGATGGTGGTCAGCTGCTGGGAGATCTGGCTCAGAGGCTGGCCCACCTGACGGCAGTAGCCCAGATACAGGGTAAAGGAGCCCAGCTTGAACCCGGCTAGCAGGGAGAGTACGCCGCCGAAAGCGGCGGTCAGGGCATAGCCCACGTTCATGATGTTCATGGAGATGGGCATGACTGCGGTGGAATAGAAGCTGGCGTTGGTAGCCGCATCCCGGTAGGTCTCATTGAGGCCCTGGAACTGCTCCTTGGCCTGCTCCTCATGGGTAAAGGCCTTGACCACCTTGAGGCCCTCAATCATCTCCTGGATGTTGCCGTTGACATCGCCCAGGGCATCCTGCTGCTTCTTGTAATACCGGCGGCTGCGTCCGCCGAAGACCTTGAAGACCAGGAAGGTGGAGCCCAGAGTCAGAACAGATACCAGGAAGAGCAGAGGGCTCACCACCAGCATGACCACCACGATGCCCACGAACATGCTAGCGCTGGAGACCAGGGAGCCCAGACTCTGCTCCAGAGCCATCTGGACTTAGTCGGCGTCGTTCGTGAAGCGGCTCAGTGGCTCGCCGTGGGTGTGCTTGTCGAAGTAGGACAGCGGAAGGGTCTGGAGGTGGTCAAAGAGGTCTTTGCGCAGGCGGTTGGTGCCCCGCTGGGCCAGCTGGACCATGATGGCCGACTGAGCGTAGACCGCCACCACGCCCACCAGATAGATGCCAACCAGCTTGAGGATATCCACAAGGAGGTCCATGGGGCCGGTATAGCCGCCGTAGGCGATGTTGTTGATGATGATGAGGTTGATGAAGGTGGAGCCGCCAATGTTGGTGCCTACCGAGAGCAGCAGGCACACCAGCACCAGAAAAAGAGGCCACTTCCGCTTGGTAAGGTAGCCCAGCAGGCGGGAGACCGTCCGCTTCAGGTCCTTGGGCTTTTCAAAGCCGCCATGGGCTCCCGGGCCCCGCCGGGGCGCGCCGTGTGTATTGGCCATTACTCCTTCACTCCTTCCTGCTGAGACTGATAGATCTCCTGATAGATCTGGTTCGTGGCCATGAGCTCCTCATGGGTGCCGATACCGTTGATCCGGCCGTCGTCCAGGACCAGGATCCGGTCGGCATACTGCACCGAGGAGATGCGCTGGGCAATGATGATCACGGTGGTGCCCGCCAGGTTTTCCTTAAAGGAGGCACGGATGAGACCCTCGGTGGCCGAGTCCACGGCAGAGGTGGAGTCGTCCAGGATCAGGATGGAGGGATGGCGCAGCATGGCCCGGGCAATACACAGCCGCTGCTTCTGACCGCCCGAGACGTTGGTGCCGCCCTGGTCCAGCATGGTGTCAAATTTGTCGGGCAGGTTCATGACAAAGTCGTAGGCCTGGGCATTCTTGGCGGCCTGGATCATTTCCTCCTCGGTGGCATCCGGGCGGCCCCACAGGAGATTTTCCCGGATGGTGCCTGAGAAGAGCACATTTTTCTGGAGCACCATGCCGATCCGGGCGCGCAGCTCGTCCAGGGGATACTCCCGCACGTCCACACCGTCCACCAGCACTGCGCCCTCGGTCACATCGTAGAAGCGGGGGATCAGGTTGACCAGCGAGGACTTGCCGGTGCCGGTGCCGCCCACGATGGCCAGGAATTCCCCGGGCTTGACCTGGAAGTTCAGATCCTCCAGCACATCGTCGCCGGAACCCTGGGCCTGATACTTGAAGGAGACGTGCCGGAACTCCACCTCGCCCCGGGGAGCCTCCAGATAGAGGTCCCGCTCCTCCGCCTTGGGCGCATGGCCCGCGGGCAGAGGCCGCCGGGCGCCGTCCTGGATGGAGGGCTTGGTCTCCAGCACCTCGTCGATGCGCCGGGCGCAGGCAATGGCGCGGGAGAGCTGGAGCAGGCTCATGGAGAGCATCATGACGCTCATCAGGATCTGGAAGATGTAGGTGATAAAGGAGCTCAGGTCGCCGATGAGCATGGAGCCGCCCATGACCTGGCCGCCGCCGATGTAGATGCCCGCGGTGGTGGCCGCGTTCATGCTCAGGGTCATGATGGGCAGGATGAGGACCGCGG
>JAHZFC010000248.1 GCA_019421525.1 Clostridiales bacterium | reverse complement strand
CCTCAATATACATTTTGCTCACCATGCCCACCGAGCACAGGGACATGGTTAGAAGGCCCGCAAAGGCGCCGGGGCCGGTGACCCGGATGAACATGAGCCCATAGACAAAGGCGGGGACCGTGCGGATCGCCATAATGATGATCCGTCCAAGGAAAGCCACCGGCTTGGGCGTCAGGTTGGAGGCGGAGAGGAACGCCAGAGGAATGGAGATGATCGCCCCTACGATGGTGCCCAGGAAGGCAATGCAGATGGTCTCCAGCAGCAAATAGGGCACACCCTGGGTGGTGAAATTGAACAGCAGATCTGTGTCCGGATGGAAGATACCGGCCAGGATGTTCCAGGCAATCACTGCGCCGTTTTGGGTGGTACCCGCCGTCTCCACCGCAGTGCCGCTCCAAATCAACAGGGCAGCTACCACCAGCGCCACGGCCAGCTCAAACACCCAGCGGCGGGGGCGCTGTTCATAGGCCGCTTCGATTCGTTTGTTCATGGCAGCCCCTCCTTACACCAGTCGCTTCCGGGCGGCCCGGCTGATGGTCTCAATGATGAACACGGTGACAAACAGGGCCAGCAGGATCATGCCCACGCTGGCGTACTCCCGCCAGCCGATCTTCTCGTTCAGGATCAGGCCCAGACCGCCAGCGCCCACATAACCCAGAATGGAGGCGTAGCGCACGTTGCCCTCGAAGCAGAACAGGCAGTTGGACAGGTAGGAGGGCAGCACCTGGGGGACGATGGCGCTGATAAAGGAGCGCACCTTGGCGGCTCCCATAGCTTCCATGGCCTCGAAGGGGCCCATGTCCACCGTCTCGATTTCCTCATAGAGGATCTTTCCGATGTAGGCGAAGGTGAAGATGGCGATGGCCGTGGTGCCCGCCAAAGTGCCCAGGCCGAAGATATAGGTGGCAATCAGGGCAGACACCAGGGTGGGCAGGGTGCGGATGATGCTCAGCAACAGCCGCATGGCGGCCACCACCACCCGGCTGTGGATGATGTTGGTGGAGGCCAGCATGGCAAAGGGTACCACCAGGATGGAACCGATGAAGGAACCCAGCAGGGACATCTTGATGGTGTCAAAAAGGGGCTGCCAGATCTGGGGCATATAGTCCCACTCTGGTGGGATCATGTCTCCCAAAATGACAAAAAATTCCTTGATCCGACTAACCAGAACCTCCATGTCAAAGCCGGTGACCTCCACCGAAAGGGCGGTCATGGCCAGCAGGATCACCGCCGCCAGGGGCGCCCGGGAGCGGGGCTTGGACACCTGTTTCCCGTTGGGCAGGGTCAGCACCCTGGGCGGGAAAATCTTGTCATACACACTCATGCCGGCTCCTCCTGCTTCCCCTGGTAGATGGCGTCCAGAATTGCCTGATCTACCTGGTCAGCCGGGCCGTCGTAGACGATCTCGCCGGCCCGGATGCCAACCACCCGGGTGGCGTACTGGAGCGCCAGCTCCACATGGTGGATGTTGATGAGGACGGTAATGTGCATGTCCCGGTTGATGCGCTGGAAGTCATCCATCACCTGCTTGGCGGTCACCGGGTCCAGAGAGGCCACCGGCTCGTCCGCCAAGATGATCTGGGGGTTCTGGGCCAGGGTGCGGGCCAGGGCCACCCGTTGCTGCTGTCCGCCAGAGAGCTGATCCGCCCGGACAAAGGCCTTGTCCAGAATTCCCATCTGATCCAGTGCCTCCAGGGCTTTCATCTTCTCTTCTTTCGTGAAGATACCAAAGGTGGCCCGCCACCAGGGCAGGTCGGGTACAAAGGCGGTGAGCACGTTCTTGATGACCGTGGTGCGGGTAATGAGATTAAAGGACTGGAAGATCATGCCGATCCGCCGGCGGAACTTCCGCAGGCTCTTCCCGTGAAGGGTCATCACGTCGGTGCCGTCCACCGTCAACTGACCCTGAGTGATGTCGTGCATCCGGTTGATGGTGCGGATCAGGGTGGACTTGCCCGCGCCGGACAGGCCAATGATAGCCACGAACTCCCCCTGGTCAATGGTCAGGTTGATGTGCTTCAGGGCCTCGTACCCGTTGGGATAGCGTTTTTCTACCTCTTTGAATTCTATCATCGTATCTTTCTCCATTCCAAATGAGGGAGGAAAGCCGCGGCCTCCCTCCCTCGTTT
>JAHZFC010000247.1 GCA_019421525.1 Clostridiales bacterium | reverse complement strand
GGTGGTGCTGGGATGAAAAGGATATGGATGGCCGGTGCCCTGGGCGCCATGCTGCTGATGCTGGCCGCCTGCGGCGGCCCGGCGGAGAGCCGGAGCGCGGACCCCGTCGCCCTTGGACAGTCCCTGTTGGAGCAGGCCCGGGACCTGCCCGCCATGTCGGTGGTGACCAGCCAGGACGAGGACGGGGAGGGGCTGTTCCCCTACTTGTCCGACCTCGCCTATGACAAGGTGGAGGGCTATTACTTTGCCTATGCCGCAGGGGGGACGGCGGAGGAGATCGCCGTCATCCGGCTCAAGGACAGCGCAGACGGCGCGCAGGCCAGGGCCTCCCTGGAGCGGCATCTGGAAGACCGGCTGGGGATCTTCCGGGTATACGACCCGGAGCAGGTGCCCGCTGTGGAGGATGCCCGCATCCTGGTGGAAGGGGAGATGGTGGCCATGCTGATCTGCCCCAACTCGGGAGAGCTGGAGCAGACCTTCCGGCAGGCCGGCGAGCAGTCCTTTGACTAGGCGGCAGCCACTTCCCGGGACAGTGAGCATGAAAAAAACAGCGTTCCGCAAATATGCGGAACGCTGTTTTTTATGGATGACAGGGGGAGAGCTTACTTCAGCTCGACCTTGGCGCCCACGTCCTCCAGCTTCTTCTTCAGCTCCTCGGCGTCCTCCTTGGAGATGCCCTCCTTGATGGCCTTGGGGGCAGCCTCGACCATAGCCTTGGCCTCAGCCAGGCCCAGGCCGGTGGCCTCACGGACGACCTTGATGACCTTGATCTTCTCGGAGCCGATCTCAGCCAGGACAACGTCGAACTCGGTCTTCTCCTCAACGGGAGCAGCGGCGGCAGCGCCGGCGGCGGGAGCGGCCATGGCGGCGGCGGAAACGCCGAACTCCTCCTCCAGAGCCTTGACGAGCTCATTGAGCTCCAGAACAGTCAGGGACTTCACTTCTTCGATCATAGCGGTGATCTTCTCGCTAGCCATGATGAAATACCTCCTTAGTTAGATATTGTAGATTAAGATGCCCACCTGCGGGCAGGGGGAAAGGGCTGCCTTACTCGGCAGCGGGGGCCTCCTCGGCGGGAGCAGCTTCCGCAGCTGCCTCGGCGGCAGGGGCGGGCTCGCCGCCCTGTTCGGCAATGGCCTTGATGACGATGGCCAGGCTGGTGATAGGAGCCAGCATCATGCCGAGCAGCTGAGCCACCAGACCGTCCTTGGAGGGCAGCTCGGCCAGAGCGGCGATGTCCTCCAGGGGCAGGACCTGGCCCTCCATGAAGCCGGCCTTGATGTTGAACCGGTCGCCCATCTGCTTGGAGTACTTGTTGATGATGCGCATGGGGGCGATGGGGTCATCCTTGGAGATGGCCAGAGAAGTGGTGCCATTGAGGATGCTGTCCAGCTCGCTCATGCCCACCTGGTCGATGGCGCGGCGGACCAGAGTGTTCTTCACCACGGAGTACTCCACCCCGTTCTCGCGCAGCTCGGCGCGCAGGGCGGTGTCCTCAGCCACGGTGATGCCCTTGTAGTCCACGAATACACCGGCGCTGGCGCTTTGCAGGGTGTCCACCAGAGAGGCGACGATGGCTTGCTTTTCACTGAGAACCTTTGCGTTAGGCATATGTTTTCACCTCCGGGAAATTGGTGCGGGCGTTGTTGTGATCACGTCTCGCCTGCTCGCGACGCCCGGCTTCCCTACGACTCGGAACGCAAACATCCGGGGCGCTGCCCCTCCTTGGTTTGCATTCCTCGCTCCGGTCCATCCGGGCTGCTCACGACGGCTCGAACACTTCAAACAAAAACGCCGCTTTCGTGTCAAGACGAAAACAGCGCAAAACAAACTCTTGGTATTGGCTGCATTCTCGGCAGGATGTTTATGGCTCGCGGCCCCCTGCTGTCTTTGAACACGAAATTTATTATACCGGTCCGGGAGGATCTTGTCAAGCAAAACCCTCCCGGATCGGGTATAATTTTAGACGAATTTAGCGGCGTTGACCTTCACGCCGGGGCCCATGGTAGAGGCGGCGACGCAGCTCTTGATATACTGGCCCTTGGCAGCGGCGGGCTTGGCCTTGACGATGGCGCCCATGAGAGCGTTCAGGTTCTCGCTGAGCTTCTCAGCGCCGAAGGACACCTTGCCGATGGGGCAGTGGATGATGTTGGTCTTGTCC
>JAHZFC010000246.1 GCA_019421525.1 Clostridiales bacterium | reverse complement strand
CCAACATGGACTCCCTGATCGCCGTGGGCTCCATCGCCGCGGTTATCTATGGTGTGTTCGCCATTTACCAGATGGGCTATGGACTGGGCCACGGGGATATGGAGCGGGTGGCCCGCTACCACATGGACCTGTATTTCGAGTCTGCTGGAATGATTCTGACCCTGATTACCCTGGGGAAATTTTTGGAGACCCGCTCTAAGGGCAAGACCAGCCAGGCTATCACCCGCCTGATGGACCTGGCGCCCAAGACGGCCTCTGTCCTTCGGGGCGGGGTGGAGGTGGAGATTCCCGTGGAAGAGGTCCAGGTGGGGGACCGAGTGGTGGTCCGGCCGGGCCAGTCCATCCCAGTGGACGGCGTGATCGTAGAGGGCCAATCCGCTGTGGATGAGTCTGCCCTCACCGGGGAGTCTCTCCCTGTGGACAAATCTGTGGGGGATAAGGTGGCCGCCGCTTCCATCAACAAATCCGGTCTCTTTCCCTTTGAGGCCAGCCGGGTGGGGGAGGATACCACTCTGGCTCAGATGATCCGACTGGTGGAGGAGGCTTCTGCCTCCAAGGCTCCCATCGCCAAGCTGGCGGATAAGGTAGCCGGCGTCTTTGTCCCGGTGGTAATGCTGATCGCCGCGGTCACCGCCGTCGTTTGGCTGGTTTTCACCGGCGGGGACGTGACAAAAGCTCTCACTGCCGGCGTGGCGGTGCTGGTCATTTCCTGCCCCTGTGCCCTGGGGCTGGCCACCCCCGTGGCCATTATGGTGGGGACCGGAAAGGGAGCGGAAAACGGCATCCTCATCAAATCCGCTGAGGCGCTGGAGACCCTCCACACCATTGATACGGTGGTACTGGACAAGACCGGCACCCTGACCCAGGGAAAGCCGGTGGTGACCGATATCCTGCCGGCGGCTGATCTGGAGGAGGACGGCCTGCTGACCTTGGCAGCCTGTTTGGAGGGGCCGTCGGAACATCCCCTGGCTGCCGCCATCGTAGAGGAGAGCAGGAGCAGGAAATTGCCCATCACTTCGGTGGGCAACTTTGAGGCCGTCCATGGCCGAGGGGTGCGGGCAACCATCAGAGACCGATACTTCCTGGGGGGAAACCGGGCGATGATGGAGGAGGCTGGAGTGGACCTGGCCGAATTTGGGGTCCAGGCGGACACTCTGGCCGCCCAGGGAAAGACGCCTCTGTACTTTGCGGACGGGGAGCGGGTGCTGGGCCTTATCGCGGTAGCGGACACCCCCAAACCCTCCAGCGCGGCCGCCGTGGCAGCTTTCCGGACGCTGGGACTGGACGTGGTTATGCTCACCGGCGACAACCGGCGCACTGCCGACGCCATTGGCAAAGAGCTGGGGGTGACCCAGGTGATGGCCGAGGTCCTGCCCCAGGACAAGGAGAGGAAGGTGAAGGAGCTCCAGGATCAGGGCAGGAAAGTGGCCATGGTGGGCGACGGCATCAACGACGCCCCCGCCCTGGCCAGGGCGGACGTGGGACTGGCCATCGGAGCCGGGACTGACGTGGCCATCGAAAGCGCGGACATCGTGCTGATGAAGTCTGACCTGCTGGACGCGGCCTCCGCAGTGGAGCTGTCCCGGGCCACCATCCGAAACATCAAAGAAAACCTGTTCTGGGCATTTTTCTATAACTCGCTGGGTATTCCTCTGGCTGCCGGTGTATTTTACACCACCCTCCATTGGCAGCTCAATCCCATGTTTGCCGCTGCCGCCATGAGCCTAAGCTCGGTCTGCGTAGTGACAAATGCCCTGCGCCTGCGCTTTTTCAAAAGCAAATTTAAATCCCCGCCCACAGAGGAGCGGAGCGCCCGGGAGGGAGCCTGCCCCCTGGAGATAAAGGAAACAGAGCAAGGAGGAACAGAAACGATGAACAAGACCATGATAATCGAGGGCATGATGTGCGGCCACTGCACCGGACGGGTGGAGAAGGCCCTGTCCGCCATTGACGGAGTGGACAAGGTAGAGATGAGTCTGGAGGATAAGTCCGCCGTTTTGTCCCTATCTAAGGAAGTGGATGACAAGGTGCTCACCGACGCCGTCACCGAGGCAGGCTATGAGGTGGTGTCTGTCAAGTGAAGGCAGACCACGCCCAGGTGAACCGGCTGCTAAAGACCGCCCGCGGGCAGATCGACGGCATTTTGAAGACGGTGGAGGATGGCCGCTACTGC
>JAHZFC010000245.1 GCA_019421525.1 Clostridiales bacterium | reverse complement strand
CGGCCGAAGAGAAGGCCGAAGCGGGTAAGGATGTGCTGGAGGCGGTGAAGGAGGCCTTGGGCGACCAGGTGAAGAACGTCCGCGTCTCCTCTATCTTGAAGTCTGGCGCCTGCTGTCTGTCAGCCGACGGCCCTGTTTCTTTGGAGATGGAAAAGTATATGAGCAAGCTGGAGGGGAGCGACCACCCCAAGGCCGACCGGGTGCTGGAGCTCAACCCCGATGCCGCCCCCTTCGCCGCCATCAAGAAGGCGGTGGACGCTGGGGATAAGGATACTGTGGCCAAGTATGCCAAACTGCTCTACGGCCAGTCCCTGCTGATGGCGGGCCTGCCTCTGGAGGACCCGGCGGAGTATGCCCAGATGGTTTGCTCTCTGATGGTCTAAGGACGAAACGAGAAGAAAAAGCCAGCCATGGAGGTTTGCTCCATGGCTGGCTTTCTGCTGTTTGGAAGGCCCGTCAATTCACAGTCAAGTAGTCAGCGGACACATAGCCGATGGCGGCCTGTCCGGCCCGGTTGAGATAGAGGACCTGATACCACCCGGCCTCCTGGCCCAGAATTACCACACAGGTCCCGTTGTCCAGCCCGCCGATGACGGGCCGGTCGGAGCCTGGGCCAGAGCGGACGTTAAGACCCAGCTCCGCGTCAGTGACCGTGCCGGTCTGGGCAGCCTGTTGGCAGAGAACGGTACAGCTGGCGGACAGGCCGTTCCAGCTGGCCGTGATGGTGACAGAGGCGGTGCCTGTCCCAGCGTAAAGATTGGTCACCGCGCCTTTGGAGGAGACAGGAGCGGCGGAGGGATCGCTGCTGGTCCAGGAGATCTCCGCTCCCTCCCAGGCCGGGGCGAGGGAGGCAGTGAGCGGGACGCTCTCACCGGACTTTAGAGTGACCTCGTTGTGGTCCAGGGTCAGCGTATACTGGCTGGGGTCGGGGAGCTGGGGCTCTATGGGCTCCTCAGGATCGACGGGGCCCTCTGGGTCCACCGGCTCCTCAGGCTCCACGGGATCTACCGGCTCCTCCGGGCCGGTGGGCACATCCTGAATGGGGGTATAGGTGAGGGCCTTATAGAGTAGGGCGGCCATCTCGGCACGGGTCAGATAGCCCTGGGGATCGATGCCGTCGCCCTTGCCGCTGATCACGCCTTGGGCGACCAGAGTGGCGGTATGTCCCTTGGCGTAGTCGGCGATCCGGTCACGGTCGGCGAACTGGTCCAGAACAGACAAGCTGGCGTCTGGGCAGTCCTTGCCCAGCAGAGGAAGGACCTGGCGCAAGATGGTAAAAGCCTGCTCCCGGGTAATGGGGGCGCCTGGAGAATAGGCGCCGTCCCCGGTGCCGGAGGCTAGGCCTACGCTCTGGCCCCAGGACAGGGCGGTATAGTAGTAATCAGTGGGAGCTACATCGGTGAAGGTGCAGTCCTGGGTGACGGCAGGCTTGCCCATGGCATTGTACAGCATCAGCATGAAATCGCCTCGGCGGATCTGGAGGTCACGGCCAAACTCAGTAGCGGAGATGCCGCCCACGATGCCGTGGGTGTAGCAGTAATCCACGGCGGTATAGGCCCAGTGGTCCTCCGTCACATCGGTATGGACATTGGTCATGGAAATTGCGATGGTCTGGGTCTTTCCGCCAGCAGAGGCGGTGATGGAGCCGGTGCCCCCAGTCTTGGAGGCGGTGAACAGACCGTTCTCATCCACGGTCCCCACGTCCCCCTCTGTGGTCCAGGTGACGGCGGTCCAGTCCCGGAGGGCGGTGCGGCCCCAGTAACTGCCGGTGACGGCCAGTTGGACCTGTTCTCCAGGCTCAACAGACAGAGAAGTGATGAGAGAGGCGCTGCCCTCCTTGGAAATGACCAGTTCAGTCAGGTGGTCCACCACATGGATCTGGGCCTCTCCCTCTACATCCAGGTCCCTGGAGCGCAGACGGAGGGTGTCGGTGCCGGCCCTGTCGCCGGCGGTGTATACCCCGTCCTCCACTTCGCCCAGGTCCTCCCTGGAGGTGATGGTCAGGTCACGGAGCTCTCGGTCCAGAAGGTTCAGCCCTTCGTCCAGCACAGCGGCATCCGGCAGGGTGAGGGAGGTGCCCGTCAGAAGGGGGAGGCCGTTTTGCGTCGCGGCCAGTTGGTCCGGCCGGCCGTCCCCCTCCTGGTCTGTGACCAGCAGCAGATAGGTGGCGCAGCTTCG
>JAHZFC010000244.1 GCA_019421525.1 Clostridiales bacterium | reverse complement strand
CGCAGCAGGTGGATGTAGTTGGACGCCCGGCAGCCGCCGCCGGTCTGGGTGATGAACAGGGCGATCTTGTGGGGATCATAGCCGCCGTTCTTGATGGCGTCGATGAGCTGACCGATGACCAGCAGGGCGGGATAGCAGGTGTCGTTGTGGACGTATTTCAGCCCCTCGTCGACGATGCCCCGGTGGTTGGTGGTGAGCATATCCACCTTGTATCCCTCCAGCTCCAGCAGCTGGCGGAACATACCAAAGTGGACGGGCAGCATCTGGGGCATGAGGATGGTGTACTCCTCCTTCATCTCCTTGGTGAACAGGAGACGCCCGTCCTTATCGTAGACTAGTTTTGCCATTGGATAACTCCTTTCGTGGAGAAGTCAGAGCTCAGACCAGTACATCGGCCCGGCAGAACACTGGTAACCCAGGGAACGCTGCAGCGCCAGGGAAGGGGCATTGCCGTCAAACACCTGGCCGTAGGGGATATGCCCCCGGGACAGCTCCAGATCGGTCAGATAGGATTGCAGCAGGGTGGCCACGCCCCGGCGGCGGTACTGGGGCAGCACCTCCAGCAAACCCACGGTCCCCTCGGCATGCAGGCCGATAAAGCCCGCCAGCTCCTCCCCGTCAAAGGCGCCGTACATCGCGCCGCAGGACACTCTCTGCGCCAGGTAGCCGGGGCTGGCCAGGTGGTAGTGCGCCTCGACCAGAGGAAGCTGGGCCGGAGTCAGCGGCCGGACCTGGAAGGGAGAGCGGGGGAGGGGCAGGGGGTCCTGGCTGAGATAGCCTACCTGCCAGCAGGGGGTCATGGACTGGTATCCAAAGTGCCGCTGCACGGCAGGGAAGGAGAGCGTCTCGTGGGTGGTGACGAACTCCGGCTTTGTGGGGATGAGCCGGCACAGCAGCTCCGCCAGAGCTTCATTTTGGGCGAACAGAGTGTAGATGACGCCGCCGTCATCGCCGTTGGGGACTGCCACCAGCGCCCCCTCCGGCGCGGCGCAGACCACCTGGCCGGAGCCCCGCCGGACCGGCTCCGTCATATCCATGTACAGCACCGGGTCCCGGTCGAACACCGCCTGGCAGCAGGAGAGGTCAGCCATCCTGCCTTTTCCTCTCGTCCATGGCGGCCATCAGGGAGCGCACCCGGATTTTGACCGCGCCCAGGTTGGTGATTTCGTCAATTTTGATCTGGGTGTAAATCTTCCCATGACTCTCCAGGATGGAGCGCACCTCGTCGCCGGTGATGGCGTCGGTGCCGCAGCCGAAGCTCACCAGCTGGATCAGCTGCATATCCGGCTGCTCGCACACATACCGGGCGGCGTTGTACATCCGGGACTGGAAGGTCCACTGGTTCAAGACCTTCCGGGGGGCGTACCCCTCGTGGAAGGCCACTGCGTCCTCGCTGACCAGCACGAAGCCGAAGGAGGTGATCAGGTCGTTGATGCCGTGGTTGATCTCCGGGTCGATGTGGTAGGGGCGGCCGGCCAGCACGATGATGGACCGGCCCTCCTTGCGGGCCTGCTGGATGTAGGCCGCGCCGGTGGCGCGGATGTCCTCCTTATAGGCGTCGTAGGCGGCGTAGGCCGCCCGGATGGCGGCAGCCGCCTCTTTCTTGGGCACGCCGAAGGTGTCCTCGAACCACCTGGAGCCGATGCGCTCGTAGTCCTTTGGCCGGTGCAGGCCCACATAGGGGTCCAGGTACCGGACTTTTTTCAGGTCGGGCACGTTGGCGGCCAGCAGCTCGGGGTAATAGGCCACCACCGGGCAGTTGTAATTGTTGTCCGAGGTCTTTTCGTCGAAGTTGTAGGACATGCAGGGGTAGAAGATGGCGTCCACGCCCTGCTCCACCAGGGCCACCACATGGCCGTGGAGCAGCTTGGCGGGGTAGCACACCGTGTCCGACGGGATGGTGCGCTGGCCCTTGATGTACAGCTTCCGGGAGGACTCGGGAGAGAGGACCACCTCGAAGTTGAGCCGGGTGAACAGCTCGAACCAGAAGGGCAGGTTCTCGTACATATTCAGCCCGAAGGGGATGCCGATGCGGCCCCGGGAGCCGTCCCCATTCCCCTTGCCCTCCAGGGCCCGCAGCTTCTTGTACTTGTAGTTGTACAGGTCGGGCAGCTCCACCTTGGCCTTGCCCAGGGGGCGGGAGCAGCGGTTGCCCGAGATGAAGCGGCGGCCGCCGTCAAAGGTGTTGACGGTGAGGGCGCAG
>JAHZFC010000243.1:1945-2218 GCA_019421525.1 Clostridiales bacterium | reverse complement strand
TAGGCCGGCTTGTCCGGGTAAGTCCCGTCGGCGTTTTCCAAATAATGCTCCACCTTGTAGGTGACCTGCTCGCCGTCCAACAGATACGCGTGGAAGTCCATGTCGTGGGCAGGCATCAGATCTGGGATCCCATAGACACGCTCATCGTTTTCATCTACATAGTACCACTGGATCGTCTGGCCCTCGGGCACCTCCAGCTCCGGCGGGGTGACGGCGCTGTCGCCGGCGGTGAAGTAGTCCCGTCCCACGATCCTGCCGTTGTCCATAAAGGTG
>JAHZFC010000243.1:0-1935 GCA_019421525.1 Clostridiales bacterium | reverse complement strand
GCGGTGTAGAGGTTATTCAGGGTGTAGCGCACCTTGACCACCGCGGAGCCGTCGCCGTTGATGGTGACAGACCCGTCGTAGCTGGCGGTGTAGCTCAAATCGTCATACGCATCCAGCAGGTCCACATTGTTCCCCACCGCCCTGTCAGTGGCGCCAGTCCCGGTGGTGGTCTCCTGCAGGGCGTAGGTGCCGTCGGTCTGCTGGACATAGTGCTCCACCGTGAAGGGGGTGTCCGTGTCGGCCGTGACGGTGCCGGTGTAGGACACGTCCTGTTGGGGCATGATGGCGTCCACATCGGTCCACCCGTTGAAGGTGTACCCCGACGGGGGAACGATCGCGGGGGCCTGGAGCGCCGTGCCCCACGCCAGGTCAAAGGTGTACTCGGCAGTCCAGCCGTCCGGGTATGTGACCTGGAATGCGGCGGTATAGGTATCCCGGTCATAGTAGCACTCCAGCACAGTGCCCGACCGGCTCATCACGCCGCTCTCCTGGTAGTAGTGCTTGGCATAGTAGCCCTCTTGGGGGGTGTACGTCCCGCCGGTGATGTAGTCCCCCAGCATGGCCGTATGGGTCGTTGTCTCTTTGAGATAGTAGGTCCGGTCGCCGACCTGCCGGGTCTCTGCGCCCTCCGGTATGTCGGCCTGGCTGCCTGCCTCGTAGTAGCGCTCCACAGTGTACTCGATGGGGACCTTCTCCCACTGAGCGTAGTAGTAGGTGGCCCGGTCATCTGAGGCGGGCATGGTGGCCGGGAGGCCCGCCTCAGGATCGTCCGCAGCCGCCGGATAGAAGACGCCGGAGGCGTCCTCCCAGCCGGTGAATCGATAGCCCTGGCGGCTGTTCAGGATCTCTGTCAGGCTGAAGTCTGCCGGGACCTGGTCCTCGTCGACCCCGTTGCAGATCGTCGGCGCGTTATAGTCTATCTGCGCACCGTAGTCCATTTTGTACTCGATCCAGCTGGGGTCGGTATCGGTGATCAGGAAGATCTGATAGCCGCCGGGGAGGAGCTTGTCCCAGCGGAAGTCGATGGTATACCGGATGGGGACGGTGTTGAAGGCCAGACAGCCATTGCTCCCTGTCCAGGTGATGACGACCTGGCCCTCCTCGATGAGATCCAGGTCCGTATAGGGCTGCTGCGCCCAGAGGACATGATATGTCTCATCATAGTAGACCGCGTCGTTGGTGGTGGTGATCTCGAACTCGTCCCAGCTGTAGGACCGGGTGGTCTCCTCCCCTGTCTTCAGG
Source organism: Clostridiales bacterium (assembly GCA_019421525.1). GTDB lineage: Bacteria > Bacillota > Clostridia > Oscillospirales > Oscillospiraceae > Enterenecus. The sequence goes on along the minus strand of JAHZFC010000243.1, from coordinate 693 downwards.
TCCATGGTGACCAGCCTGGGCTGCTGGCTGGGCAGGCCCGCCGGGTTGCCGAACTCAAACTCGATGGCAGAGTAGGTCTGGTCGGCCGCGCGGACCACCGGGTAGCGGTCGCCCGCGCTCCACAGGGGCAGGGCGACGGAGAAGATCTCCGGGCTCCAGCTCAGCAGGCCGCCGATGGCGGACAGGTTGGCGCTCATCTCCGCGTAGAGCCCCACCTCCACATACATGGCCCCCGCGGCCTGGGAGATGGTCCCCTCGCCCTCCAGGTGGCGGAGCTGGTAGTAGAAGAAGCCGTACAGCTCGATGTAGGGGCCGATCTCCGCGGTCAGCTCTACACTGGCCACCGCTTTGTGGATCAATGCCACGCCGATGGTCACCCTCAGTCCCGCCCGCAGACCCAGCTTGCCCATCACATATACATCCAGTGTATACTGCTCCGGCACCAGGGACACGGTGTTGCTGGTGGCTGTGCCATCGAACACCCGGATGGTGAAGATATAGCGGCGGCCCAGCTCATAGGTGAAGTCCATGCCGATGTACACGTTCACATTGCCGCTGACCACAAACTCAAAGTCGATATAGATCGTGATGATCTTCGCCAGGTTCTGCCTGACGTGGATGATCCTCTTTGAGAAGACATCCACCCACTCGCTGTCGTTCTGGAGCATCTCCTGGTACCGCTCGGCCAGGGTC